>JAMOMX010000020.1 GCA_027066935.1 Sulfurimonas sp.
GTTACCGCATTGAGCGCGTTTATTGCCCAACTGTATATGTTCTATGTTTACATTAAACTCCACGGTGTCGCCTCGGCAAAAGCCATTTTAGGGTACGAACCCCCAAAGTTCATTGTGCAACAGCGCTCGCAGCTCTCCATTAAGTTTAACCAAGCAACGTACGAGACAATTTTAACCCTGCTCTTAGAGACCGAATTACAGATGAAATCGGGCACCAAAACCGACAACTACGCCCTACTTCTTTCGGCGTTGTTGAAGGTGCAGACGCTTGTTTAGGGGAGTTGAGAGATTTATAGATAGTAACTTTAAATAAAGGCAATACATGAGTGAAATATATTTTTATAAAGGTCAAAAAAATGTTTTAGCAGATAAATCTGATGAAGAAGCAAAAGAAGAGATACAAAAAGAGCTTCTTCAAGTTTTTGATGTAAAAAACTTATCTTTTTTGTTTGGTGCGGGCTGTTCTTCTCATGTCAGGGATGATGGTACTGAACAGGGTATTCCTGTGATGGCACCTATGGCGAAAGAGTACTACGCCACATTAGAACCAAAGAATAAAACTTATTTGCAAAAAACTATTAAGATTAATATTGAACATTCTAACTACAAAACAAACCTAGAAAAGTTTTTAGAGGTACTCTTTAGTTACAAGTATCTTATGGAATGCAGGAAGAATGAGAAAGAGCTAAAAAAGGTGCAAGCCTTAATTCAAAAAACAAAAGATTTTATTTTTGAAAAGTGTACAAATAGACATGATTCTGTTATCACCATATATGAGCAATTCTATAAGAAACTTGTGTACAGAGATAAAAACCTTACTAAAACAAATATATTTACAACAAACTATGATCTATTTAATGAGCGAGCACTAGATCAACTTGGTATTATCTTTTCAAATGGTTTTTCTGGAGTAATTAACAGATACTTTAACCCCGCAGTGTTTAATTATGCTTTTGCTGAGCAAATGGATTTGAGTAATAACAAATGGAATGTGATAGACAACTTCATCTATCTTTATAAACTACATGGTTCCATTAGCTGGATAGAAGATGAGAGCACAAAGCATTTATTTAAAATCAAAGAACTTCAAAAGCCAGTTAAGGATGATAAAAATGTCATGATATATCCTACACCAGTAAAACAAAATGCAAGTTTTGGATCGCCTTATTCGGATCTATTTAGGGAGTTTCAAAAAAAGCTTATGATTAGTAATAATATATTGATTACTGTGGGTTATAGCTTTAGTGATGAGCATATTAATAATTTGATATATCAGGCATTAACCATCCCTGCATTTAGATTGATAATTGTCGGTAGCTTAAAAAAATACAAGGATGAAAATAAAGAAGAATTTTATAACAATAATATAAAAAAATTATATGATTTGAATGATCCTAGAATCTGGATAATAGGAGAAACTGAGAGATGGGAAGATGGCAAATTAAAAACTCCTATTCATTTTTTTAATAGGTTTGTCAATGAAATGTTACCAAGTATAGATCAGGAAAATATAGAAAAAAGTGTACAAAAAGTCTTGGATAATCTTTTTGCACAACAAGAACAGGTACCAAGCGATGATAGTTGATGACAAAAAAAGAGTTATTGGGAAAATTGTCTCTATAAACTCTGATCGTTTTACAGTAGAACTTTTAAGTGGTATCAAAAATTTCAATGTCAATGGATATGATGATATCCACTATTTTGCACAGATAAACAGTTATGTTATTGTGCCTTATCAGAACTATTACATTGTCTCTGAAGTAGTAAGTGTACGAGAAAAAGATACAACATTAATGACAAATAGTGTTAAAGAGCAAGAGCTCAATAAAGTATATTCTACTAAATATCTTGAAGTTTTGCCTATAGGGACTATCAATAAAGAGAAGTTCATTTTTGGTGCATCGGTCTATCCTACACTTTATAGTGATGTGCTCTATATTAAGGATACAGAACTTGATCTTATTTTTAATACAAAAGATATTGAAGAAGAAATTGGAGAGACAGGTAATACAAGGTTACTTGCCTTAGAGATAGGAAAATCTGCTATTTTCCGAGATTATGATATCAAGATAAAAATAGATAATTTCTTTGGTGGACATTCAGCCGTTTTGGGAAATACAGGAAGTGGAAAATCATGTACTATCTCTTCTATGGTTCAAACACTATTTAAGAAAAAAGGCTTTTCAGCAGTTGGAGCTAGTTTTATTTTTTTTGATGTCAATGGAGAGTATCAGCAAGCATTTGAAAAGCTTCCTGATCTTAATAATGATATTGAAGTCTATTATACAAGTTTGGAAGATGAAACCAATCCTTTTAAACTTCCTCAACATTTGATGAATGTTGAAGAATGGGAACTACTCTTAAATGCAAGTGAAAAAGCACAATTACCTATATTGAGAAATGCATTGAATATTGCGAGTTTGCTTAGTAAAAGTAAGGCAGATGATGGTTCAAAAAAGATACTCAATCATATAAAAGCAGTATGTATTGATCTTGTATTAAAAGGTGAAGGAAATGATACTTCTAAATATACGCATATTGCAACTATCTTAAGATCTTTCTATACTGATAATTTTAACTTTGATACAAAAGTAGGTGTCGATACATTGCAGAAATGTATTGCTGTTGACTATGGGAAGATGGCTAATATTGATGAAATAGCTAATATCATTAATACGAATGGATATATTGATCATGAGGGAATCAAGCTTTTTGAAAGCTCTGAAATAGAGCCTTTTGAATTTGATTTATTGGGAGAGGCTTTAGAGCTTGCAATTCTTTATGAAGAAGCTCATGGAAATAATCAAATTAGAAATTATTGTGCATCTTTAATTACAAGGTTTAAAAGTTTACAAAATAGAGAAGATTTTGATTTTATAAAAGATCGGATAACTATTAGTGCTTCTGAATATGTAAAAAAACTATTTGGTCTTAATCAAGCTAAAAAGAAAACACAAATAACAATTATAGATTTAAACTCAGCAGAAGATGAAATTGTAGAGATCGTTTCTTCTGTTTTAACTAGGTTGTTTTTTGACACTTTACGACAAGCAAATTCCAGAAATCAATTTCCTGTAAATTTAGTATTAGAAGAAGCACATAGATATATCGCCTATGATTCAAAAAGAACTTTTTTAAGAGCAAACCAGATTTTTGATAGAGTGGCTAAAGAGGGCAGAAAGTATGGATTGTTTTTTACCATTTCGTCTCAAAGACCAAGTGAATTATCTAAAACTGTGCTTTCTCAATGTAACAACTTTATAGTACATCGTATTCAAAATCCAGATGATTTAGCTCATATTCGACAAATAACACCTCATATTTCTGAAACTACACTAAAAAAATTGCCTTCTATTCCAACTCAACATGCACTTATTTTTGGTAATGCAGTAAACATTCCTGCATTATTTAAAGTGAAAGATGCCAATCCATTGCCAAACAGTGACAATAATGAGGTTAGTAAAAATTGGTTTATTGATAAAAATACAAATGTTTCATTAGACTAAACCTATGTATAAAAAACTTCAAAATTCAACATAGTTTAAAGGGAAATATCCCTAATTCTATATCAATTAGATAAAATAATAAGTACAAAAAGTTATGAAATACGAGATAGTTAAGGAAAAATACTGATGCAGCATTACCAACCTCCCTACACTATAACTTCAACAATACTAGACTTAACAGCAAAAATAAGTGAGTCTGTTACAGCACTCAAACTAAGTAATACCATTTATTGACAGAACTTATCATATTACGATAATATATCAATATGATAATATCCTTTAGGTGTAAAGATACAGAAGCTATTTTCAATGGTGAAACAACAAAAAAGTTTTCAAAAGCTGTTATCAATATTGGTAAAAGAAAGCTAGATATGATTGAAAATGCTCATGCTGAACAAGATTTAAGAGTTCCTCCCTCAAATCATTTTGAGCCGCTTAAAGGAGATTTAAAAGGCTTTTACAGCATTCGTATCAATCGACAGTTTCGCATTGTATTTCGTTATGAAAATGGCGATGCGTATGAGCTTTACATTACCGACTATCACAAGTAAGGAGCAACGATGAAAAAGGTTAGACCCAGTACACATCCCGGCATTATCTTAAAAGAGGAGTTTGCGACTCCTTTACAATTGACACAAGCCAAAATCGCCAAAGATTTACATATCGGCATTAAAACACTAAGCGAGCTCTACAATGAAAAAAGAGGCATCACCCCCATTATGGCGTTGAAGCTATCGGAATACTTTGGGACAACACCGCAGTTTTGGCTCAATCTGCAAAACGCTTATGACCTATACAAAGCGTACGAAAAGTCCAAAGATGCATTAGCCAAGATAGATGCATATCACGTAGCCTAACGTACTTCTTCACTAAACCTTAAGAAAATTTTATGTATAATCACGCGTTCCTTTCTCTTTGTGCTTTTTACATGTAAAAAAAGCATATTTGACAACCATGAGGGATCTAAAACCAAAA
>JAMOMX010000021.1 GCA_027066935.1 Sulfurimonas sp.
CTAAATATATTCCATTTGGGTCTTTTATGCAAAAATGATATTGTCCCCACTCTTCAGAACGAAGCTCTAAAACAATATCAAGTTTTTTTGTTTTTGCTTCTGAAAATGCTGACTCAACATTATCTACTTCTAAACTAAAAATTACTCCATTTCCATCATATTTTTTATGGAAAATATCTGGTTGAGTTGGTTGATTTGGCAACATAAAACCAATTTGGATACCTGTTTCAGATAGCAAATGAAGATACCACCCGTTTTCAAAAACAACATTAAAATTAAAGTTATTTAAATAGAAATCTTTTGTTAAACTAATGCTAGCAACTATAAATACTGGAAATGAACTATTTGACTTAATCATGGCTTTTCCTTATTTTTTACTATATTGACTGCTATTATACAATATCATTTAGATTAAATTTACTCCAAAATTGCTATTGAAGCTTTATATTCAACATAAAAAACAGCTTAAAAGAACCCTGTCTGTTAGAAATATTTTTATTTTTACAAAATATCCCAAAAAAAATGAGATATTTGAAAATATTGGTTAAATTAAGGGTGATTTGAACTAAGTTCACGGTCTGTTCGATTTGTTAGCTTTTAATATTTTAGACTTTCTTTTTGAAAAGTATAAATATCTAAAAATAAGGAAAGTTATTAATGCCCAATAATTCATTATCATATTTGGAATAATAGACTGTGATACCAAAAGTTCTATCTTTTCTGTGTCGGTTTGAGCATTTTGAATATCGAGAGCTTGTAAATATCCTAAAAAAAATCCTATGAATAGTCCTAGAAGCGATATTAGAAACCAAATTACCCTCTCTTTTAAACTTGCATACTTTGCTCTTAATATCATAACTGGTGGAATGATTATTAATAATATTACTAATAATATTCCTATTGGAACTCCGCTCATTGTTTTTTTCCTTTGTAAGCTAACGGTGGCGCGTGCTCAACTCTGTTTTGTTATGGCTTTTGTTGGCTAAACAAGTGGCATATTGATCTAGTGTATCCGATTTTAATAAACATTTCTTATTTCTTTTATTCTCTTCTATTTTATCTTTTAAGTCTTTGATTAATATTTTGTGCTTTTCTTTTGTCCAAACAAACTGGATCCTGTTATTTTCATCTTTTATGCACAGAATAGAGACTTTCGATGGTATTAAAGCAGATATTATGGCTTCAGTAGTTTTATTAATCTTGTTCATACAGGAATTTAAATTTTTTTCACTAATCTCTTTTTCGATACAAGTAATAATATTTTTTGTAACCTCGTTGAGTGTATCAAGTACAGTAGGTGAAAGTTGTTTAAATAATTTAAACTTCTCTTTGCTCATTGTAAAAGTTTTTTTATCAGTTTCAACACAAAGTTGTCTTTTTTTGATTATTGAATTGTTTGTTATGGATGTAATTGTATTTGTATGAACATGTATGATTTTTTTATTCTTATCCAGATTTACGAATTGTTCAATTGTTAGCCATTGTTTTTTTGAAAAACATTCGGAAATTTTACTTTCATTACATAATCCTTGAATATCATTAATTTTTTTAATATTTTCACAACCTTGTTTGCCATAATTACATAATTGTTTATATGATAATTTTGTAACTTGTTTTGGGTAATCAACACATATTTTATTATCTTTTTTTTCAAAAGAATTTGCAAATATTGATATGATAAATATTAACAATAAGAATGGTACTTTCATTTTTTTACTCCTTTGTAGTCATAACGGTCAAAGCGAGGAATATTCGATTTTTCCATTTTAAGCTCAAACTTTTAATATATTTGTTTTCAGGAAAAAGCCTAAAATGTCGGCTGGATTAGCATATTCCTCTTCCGCTGTCTTGTTATGTTTTTTGTACTAAAAGGTTAAGAATTAAGTTTTGACACCTCCCCATACTGACACATATAATCACTTTTTAAAAAAGTGATTGTATAGACTTATACCTGCAAAACTAAGTAAAGTCATCGTTATAATAAAAACAATAGGATATACAATAAAAGCAAATATTGCTCCACCACCCATTGCACCTATCGTATATGGAAGTACGAGAGCATTGCTTATTTGAATTGATATAACAAAAGAGATAAATAAAATTATTATTTTTGACATATACGGTCTCCTATTTTTATTTGCTACGAGACTGTGAAAGAACTAAATCCCAAACACGATATAAACCATTCTAGCAAAACATAACTAAAAATACTATAGCAAAGAAGCTAAGAGTTGCTATAATATTACTATAATTAAAGGCTAAATATGGGTATATATAAAGAGGGTTTAAACAGGAAACAGCAGTTAATGTTTCCTCCAAGTTTAGATGAACTAGTTAATCCAAAAAGATTTAACGAAGTAGATCTAAACCAGCAAGTGAAACAATCTGTTTTTGATTTGCATCTGGGTATTTAATAAAGCACTGCCATTAAGTTAAGCAGATTTATTTAGATCCTAAATCAAGTTCAGGATGACAAAAGTTCATACACTCAGTCATTCCGTGCTTGACACGGAATCTAGTTATTCCTTAACTTAATGGCAGTGATTTAATAAAGAGGTGCATTAATACAATTCCTGCAACTTCCCCAATACCAACAATAGTTTTAATGTTGGAGTACCCTTGTGCAAAATTCTCATTTTCTTGAATAATATCTTTTATCTTTTCCAATTTGTGATACTAACGTTTGTCGTAAGCGATAATTTTCTCGATAGGGTAAATTATTGGTTTCCTCTGACTTGTTATCTTTTAGATACTCAATCTTATTTTATCAGTTGTAAATTGATGAATTAACATTTGAATTAAATTTTGATAAGGAATAGAACTTTCTAATGATTTTCTTTTAAGCTCATATAAATCATTTTCCGAAATTCTAATAGAGATTGCTTTTTTCTTTTGATGTTTGATGATTGATTGTAGTTCTTGAGTACGCTGAGTAATATTACCTCTACTTTCCCATTCTCCACCTTCTACACTTTTTAATATATCAAGCTCAAATTCATCTAAATTAGCCATTGTTAACTCCTTTTGAATATTTTTTATTCATTTTTCTTGATGGAATGATAGTTTTAAAAAAAATTTCTGTTTCAGTTTCAACATAAGGTACTAAATATACATAGTCCTTAATTCTGATGAAAATGATGAAAATATCTTGATTGGGATATTTCTCTTTGTTTGGATGAGAAATATCATCGAGTAAATCTCCATTTTCTAGCGATAAAATTACATCTTCAAAGCCAATACCTCTCTCTTTTTTCAAGAGATTATTTTTTTCATAGTTATACATTAGGCTTTTATTTTTAAACATTCATTCTCCAAAATATGTATATACTATGTATTTTACAGTTATTTATAGTTTTTTGCAAGTTTTAGGTTTTACCCAAATAATTCCATAACATTCTCCACACCTCCAAACTTATAAAAAATCTATATTTTTTATAATCAAGAAGCATCTAATCAGGCTATGAATTACTTTTTATATATTTTTAACTCCATCCTTAGTAAATTTTGCACTTTTGGTGCAGAAATGATATTTTTTTGACAATACTTTTTTGTTGTGATGGATGTTGTTGTATTAATTGTAGGCTTTTTCAGGTTATAAATATATTATCATTGTAAACTCACTTCATAAGCTTTTTGCCGTATTGTCCTTAAAAGTTTTATAAAATCATCATTTACTTTGAGTATAGTATCTCTCGCATGAGAGATAACCTTACCAGCGATATTGTAGAGTTTATATCGTATTGTCTTAACAGTATGCTTTTGAAGATTCTTATCAAGTATTTGTTTAAAAAGTAAAAAGAGATTATAAGCCACCGTACCGATGTAAAAGTAAAAAGCATTTGCTTCAAAGTTTGAACTTGGAAGATAATTCATATTGAAACCATTTTTTAACTCTTTGATTTTATTCTCACTTGTTTCACCTCTTTGACGGTGGAGTTTGATAATCTCCTCAGGTGTTAAACCATTATCATTTGTAGCTATGCAGTAATATATTTCATCTTGATATTGCATCATCACTTCATCTGAAATATAGCCTTGCATTGTCGGTAGTGTAGGTGTTATATCTTTTTTTATCACTATCATCCTAAAGGCATTGTTTGTATCTTGCATTGTATGGGTAAACTCTGCTACCTTTTCTCTTTTTGAGAAAGTTTGCCACTCTTCATCTTTGATACTTTTGATAGAGTCAAACATACTTTTGTTCTTTTTAGCTGTTACTGTAAAGAGTATATTTTTCTTTTCACAGTAGTTAAATATATTAGCTTGATATGATGCACTATCTGCACGAAACCTATCGAACTTTACATCTAATGGAAGTTGCAGTTCACACTGTTTTATAAACTCTAGGTTCTTACTTGCTGGTGCCTCATTCCCCTCTCTGAAATCTACATCAATTACCCATCCATTATTGATATGTCCTACCATAGGCATATACCCTGGGGCATCTTTATATGACCATTTAGCTGTATTCTTATGTG
>JAMOMX010000022.1 GCA_027066935.1 Sulfurimonas sp.
GCTTCTGCAATGCTTAGAGATATTGATGGTTTTGCTGATAACAAAGTTCGTCTTTGGGCTCGTTTAGGTTTCTAAGAATCTAACACTTCAACATAACGATTTTGTCGCAAGACACTTTCTCCACGCACTTGCGTGGAGAAAATAACTCAATCACTAAATAATACTAATTTAATTTTATTACTTAAACATTTTTATAAAATATTCAAGCAATAAAATTAAATTATTTTTGATTAGTGCATTATTAAGGATATATAATAAAAAACTTTAAAATTTTTACAGCTGGTTTAGCTGTTGCGGAAGTGATGATAAAACCAGTAGTGATAAAAGTGTAATATTTGACTCTTTTGGAGCGTATGATTTTAGAGATTATATAGCTCAAAATGCAGATGGCAGTGAAACATTAACCTATAGTACCTTTGAAAAAGATGAATATGGCACATTTCAAGATTCAAGAGTAGATGTTGTTAATGTTGCCGGAAACACTATTACATTTACATATGAAGATGATTATGATGAAGAAACTACTATGACCATAGAGAACTTAAAAATAATTATTAACGATAATGAAATAAGCATGAGTTTGGTAAGAAAAATTGATGTAAATGATGTATTGTTATCTGAAATTATTTCAGAAAACATTGATGAAGATGGTGAAATTGGTTCTGCTAATGGAACAATTACTATAGTGCTTAAAAATCATCATGATACAATAAATTTATCTCATGAAAACATTACTTATATATACAGTGATATACTTGAACTAGAATGGGTATCTAATACAAGTGGTAATATATCTTATAATGGTCAAACTATAGATTTTAATGAGTATGATAAAGCAACAATGTATTATGCAAAAGGAATTGGTGCGGTAGCGTATATAAATTTTGACTGTCTAGATGAAGATGATTATATCCAAGATAATGTAGAGTGCGCAGCACCTGATTATTTAAAAGAATTTTACAATATTCAATAGAATATTCTCGCTATAACATTTTGCACTAAGAAAATCTTAGTGCAAATTCTAAAATGATTTAATCTAAATTTCCTAATCAATCATTTGCATTTTATAAGAATATTTTGTGTATAATCACCCATGAAAAAATTACTACAATTAACAATAACTATAATTACTGCTATACTCATAATTGGATGTGCTAGCAAGTTGCCATTTAAAGAACAGCTACCACTTAAAGATTCAGCTTTAGTGTATGTATATGTAAAGCAAGTTGTTTTATCAGAAGATGGTTCGGCAATTGCTAAATTTAAACTAATGGTTGATGATAAGTTGATAGATATCATACTAGATGAAAACGAATACACACCAATAGATTTAAAACCACAAAAAGTAGATATTAGTGCTACAAAAGATGCGCTTATTACAAAAAAAGTAACATTAGATTTGTCATCTGGTAATGTATACTATTTAAGGGTTACTCCAATTGAGGGTAGTGATTTTAACTTTGAGACAATCAACACACTTGTGGCTCAAGAAGAGATTAAAAAAACACTACTTCATGGGTCATCTATAGAAGACAATAATGATGTAGTGATCAAGGTTAAAAAAGTTGAAGAGGTAGTAAAAAAATCAAAAATACAACAGATTAAAGAGGCAAATGAGCTAAAATTAGATGGTGTATTAACTCAAAAAGAGTTTGAAAAATTAAAATCAGATATTTTAGATGTTAATTGATAGTTACAATAGGGTAGTTGATTATCTACGTATATCAGTAACTGAGAGATGTAATTTTAGATGTAATTACTGTATGCCAGAGAAACCTTTTTCTTGGGTACCTAAAGAAAACTTATTATCATTTGAAGAACTGTTTGAATTTATAAAAGTTGCTGTTGATGAGGGTGTAAACAAGATTCGTATAACTGGTGGTGAGCCTCTCTTAAGAGAGGGGTTAGATAAATTCATAAAGATGATATATGATTATAAACCTAGCATAGATTTAGCAATGACTACTAATGCTTTTTTACTCAAAGGTACAGCACAAAAGTTAAAAAATGCAGGGCTTAAACGTATAAATGTAAGTATAGATACTTTAAAACCAGAAGTAGCACTAGATATTGCAGGTAAAGATGTTTTAAAAAATGTTTTAGAAGGTGTTGCTGAAGCACTAAAAGTTGGGCTGAAAGTCAAAGTAAACATGGTCCCGATGAGAGGTGTAAATTCTGAAGAGATTATCGATATATTGGAGTATTGCAAACAAAGAGATATCTCTATAAGGTTTATAGAGTATATGGAAAATGCACATGCTAAAGTTGAGATTAAAGGTCTTAAATCTCCTGAACTTTTAGAGGTATTAAGTAAAAAATACAATTTTAGTGATGATGGTTTTGATGGTAGTTCCCCATCTCATTATTACACAATGGAAGATGGATATAAATTTGGAATTATTGAGCCTTATGAAGATGATTTTTGTAAACAGTGCAATCGTATCCGTTTAACTGCTGAGGGTAAACTTATACCTTGTCTTTATTTTGACGAGGCTTTAAGTATAGCTGAGAGTATAAAAAATGATGATATTAAAGGTGCTACAGATATTTTAAAAGAAGTAATTAAAACTAAACCTGAAAAAAATAGATGGGGTGGTGAAGATGGTGAATCTTCAAGTCGTGCTTTTTATGAAACAGGAGGGTGAGATTCTGAATTATCATGCCCTTGTGGTGCGAGTTCAGAATGACGAGCTTGAGTTACATTTCGTCATTCTGGGCTTGACCCAGAATCTTCTTTAAACAACAGGAGCAAACCTTGCTATATTTAGTTGAGCATTTTTACAGCATACAAGGTGAAGGAAAGTATGTGGGTGTACCTTCCCTTTTTATTCGTTTTGGTGGATGCAACATGAAGTGTGAGGGTTTTGCTTGTCAAGAGATACTAGAAGATGGAACTAAGATTCTTGGTTGTGATAGTATCTATGCAGTAAACAAAGAACATTTTTCTCAAAACTGGACAAAGATTCAGCAAACCAAAGAACTTTTAAATATTTTAGATTCTTACGCACTTCCATATCCTGTAGATATTGTTTTAACAGGTGGTGAGCCATTAATATATGCAAATGATGAGATGTTTGTTGAGTTTTTAAATGAGATTCATACTCGTGGACATAGAATATGTTTTGAGACAAACGGCTCTATAGAGGTAGATTTTGAAAAATATGAAGTTTATAAAGAGTGTATTTTTGCACTCTCTATTAAACTTTCAAACTCAAATGAGCCTTTAAAAAAACGGATAAATAAAGATATAATTAAATCTTTAACTTCAAATTCAAAAGAGGCTTTTTTTAAATTTTCTATAGATGAAAAGTCTATTGGTAATGAGCTAGAAAATGAGATAGACTCTATTTTAATTCATGCTCCAAAAACACAAGCTTATTGTATGCCATTAGGTGCAAGCAAAAAAGAAGTTGAGCAAAATTCTCAAGCACTAGTAGAATTTTGTAAAGCAAAAGGGTATAATTTCTCAGATAGATTGCATATGAGAATATGGGATAAACAAAGAGGTGTATAATGATTATTAGAAAACTATTTAAATTTGAAAATGTACATATTGTCCGTGGTTGCTCAACTGTTAGATGCAGAAGTTCACTTCATGGACACTCTTATAAAATAGAGTTACTTTTTGAATCTAATTTTTTAGATAATGCTCAAATGGTATATGATTTTGGCTTGATGAAACAAAACATGAAAGCTTTTATAGATTGTTTTGATCATGCTGTAACTATTTGGGATAAAGATGATAGTGAATATATAGAGGATATGAAAAAATACTCAGACAGATGGATTCAACTCCCAGTATCGCCATCAGCAGAACAGTTTTCTCGTGTAATATTTGTTATGATTGATAGAGTTTTAAAACTTACAGAGACTGTAAACGGTGAGAGAGAAGTAAAGCTAAATAGTATTATAGTTCATGAAACAGATACTGGATATGCACAGTGTTTCGCCAAAGACGCCTATAGTGAGCAAATGGGTAAAATAGATTTAGATACCATTATATTTAGTCAAACAATTAAAGAAGACTGGTCTGATGTAGAGCTTTGGGAAAACATTAAAAAAGGGAAGAGGTTTGTGAACCCAACGAGTGTTTAGTTAGATCCTGAATCGAGTTCAGGATGACGATGATTTGTTCAGACGACGATGATTTGTTTGGAGTGATATTTTCTCTGTCATTCCGTGCTTGACACGGAATCTATGTTGTTACTAAATCCACCATCTCTTTAGAATTAAATTCAAACCTAATTGGTAATATTTTTACTTCATCTCCAGATTTTATCAAACTAGTTTTTTCACTTATGATTATGTATGAATTTGAGATTGCGAGTGGTGTTACCATCCCTGGAGCAGATTTATCACATGCTTTAAATGTTTCTCCATCAAAGTAACCAGGTAGCAATGTTCTTCGCCCAGCTTTTAATTTAAAATTATCTTGCATTTTTGTTGTTATTG
>JAMOMX010000023.1 GCA_027066935.1 Sulfurimonas sp.
TGTCCTTTAAAGAAATCCTCACGAAGTTTCTCATTTTGTGTAGCAATTCCAACTGAACATTTATTTACATGACAAATTCTAAGCATTTTACAACCAACAATTGTAAGGACACTAGTACCAAAGGCATAAGATTCTGCACCTAAAAGTGCGGCTTTTACAACATCTAATCCAGTTTTTAATCCACCATCAGTTTGAAGCTCAACAAGACCACGAAGATTGTTTGCTTTTAAAGCATTATGAGCTTCACTAAGACCGAGTTCCCAAGGATTTCCTGCAAACTTTATAGATGTAAGTGGAGCAGCACCAGTACCACCATCACCACCAGAGATAATAATTTTATCCGCATATGCTTTAGCAACACCAGCTGCAATTGTTCCAACACCAATAGTTGAAACAAGCTTAACTGCAACACGAGCTTTAGGGTTAACTTGTTTCATATCAAAAATAAGTTGAGCTAAATCCTCTATAGAATAGATATCATGATGTGGAGGTGGAGAAATTAGTGTAACACCTGGAACTGTATGACGAAGTTTTCCTATAAGTGGTGTTACTTTATGACCTGGAAGTTGTCCGCCTTCACCAGGTTTTGCACCCTGAGCAACTTTAATTTGAATCTCCTCAGCACTTCTAAGGTAAGCTGGAGTTACACCAAAACGACCAGATGCAACTTGTTTAATCTTTGAAACACGTTCAGTATCAAATCTTGACTTATCCTCTCCACCCTCTCCAGAGTTTGATTGAGCCCCAATTTTATTCATCGCTATAGCTATAGTTTCATGTGCTTCAGGAGAGATTGAACCAAGACTCATTGCAGCTGATGCAAAACGCTTAAATATCTCCTCTTTTGGTTCAACTTCATCAATATCAATAGGCTTTCTTGATGATTTTAAGTCAAAAAAATCACGAATAAACTTAAATCCTCGTTTATTTATTAAATCTTTTAATAGGTTAAAATCTTTAGTCTTGCCACTATCTACACATTTATGGATAGCATGGATTACAGCTGGACCAAAATCATGATATTCTGAGCCATTGTAAAATTTATAAAATCCACCAATATTTAATGGAAATATTTTATTAAACCCATTATCTTCAAATGCACTTTTATGATATTTTAATATTCTTTGCTCAATATCACTATAGCTTAAACCATTTATGGCACTATGAGAAGAATCAAAACAATCTTTTACAATCTCTTTACTTAGACCTAATACATCAAATAAACCAGAATTTCTGTAAGAAGCTATAGTTGCAATTCCCATCTTAGACATTATTTTTAAGAGCCCACCATTTAAAGCATTATGCACTGACTTAAGTGCATCGTGAAGGTTTAGATTTAAAACAGGTGATGTTTTTACATGAGAAACTACTGTTGATAATAATAAATTTGGATATATAGCACTAGCTCCATAACCGATTAAAACAGCAGCAGAGTGTGAATCAACAACCTCACTAGTTACAGCAATAATAGATACTAAGTGACGAACATTTACTTTTAATAGTGCAAAATTTAATCTACCCACAACCATCGCTATAGGCATAATCATATTTTCTTTTGAAAAATCTTTATCATCTAATATAATAATTCTTGCATTATCTTTTTTTACTGCATCAACGATAGAATCAACTAATTTAGTTAGAGATTTTTCTAAATCCTTTTTATAAACAGTTGAAAAATACTTATTAAGATAATAAGGCTGATATCTAGGTGATTTTTTATCTCCAAATAGTTTTAAAACATCTAGTTTCTCTTTTGTAATTATTGGTGAGATTGTTTTTAATCTATGGGCATGCGATGGCATCTCATCTAATATGTTGTGAACTTCCCCAAAACCAGTGTTTAAACTCATAACAACTTTTTCACGAATAGGATCTATTGGTGGATTTGTTACTTGAGCAAATTTTTGCTTGAAAAAATCTGTAAAATTTCTTTGTTTATTTGAAAAGGCAGCCAATGGCGTATCATCTCCCATACTTCCAACAGCCTCTTTTGCATCTTTCATCATAGGCTCAATCACTTGCTCAATTACTTCTTGAGTGATATTAAAATACTTTTGACGCTTAATTAAACTATCTTCACCAAAATCACACCTAGCAGTAAACTGATCCTCTATATGTTCTTGTAAATAAATCATATTTTCATTTAACCACTTCATATATGGGTTTGAAGATTTTAGATATTCATTTATATCATCATTTTTAAGAATTTTTCCATATTTGAGATCAAGTCCTAACATCTCACCTGATTGTAACCTTCCACGCTCTTTTATATTATCTTCATCTATATCGATAACACCATATTCTGATGCTATTAAAAGATTGTCATCTTTTGTGATTATATATTTTGAGGGGCGAAGACCATTTCTATCTAGTGTACACCCAATATATCTTCCATCTGTAACTGAAAATGCTGCTGGACCATCCCATGCTTCAAATACAGTTGAGTGATACTCATAAAAAGCACGAAGTTCTGGATCCATATGTGGAGCATTTTGCCACGCTGATGGTATCACTGCACGAACAGCTTTGAAAAAATCCATCCCATTAGCTATTAAAAATTCAAAAAAATTATCAGCAGATGCAGAATCTGAAGAGTTTAGTTGCAGTATTGGTAAAATTCTTTTTATCTCTTCATCTGTAAATACTTCACTTTTTATACTTTCACTTTTAATCTCAACATTTATACGGTTTCCCTCTACAGAGTTAATCTCACCATTATGGGCTACTGCACGAAATGGTTGAGCTAGACGCCACTCAGGAAGTGTGTTTGTTGAAAATCTTTGATGGAACAATGAAAATGAGATTTTAAAAAAATCATCTTGCAAATCAATATAAAACTCTTTAATATGGGTAGGCATAACTAGACCTTTATATGAAAGGACAGAGGAGCTCATTGATGATATATAGAAATTTTTATTTGATATTAGTTTGTGTTCAATCTCTTTACGAGATAGATATAAAAGTGCATCAAATCTACTAGTAGCCATAATAGAATTGGGGATGATAAATATTTGGATTATATTTGGTAAAGATTCTAATGCCTGTTCACCTAATGCATTTTTGTTTATTGGAACATCTCGACGAAGTACAATTTTTAAGTCATTACTTATACAAATCTCTTCTACTATGTCTAATTCTTCTACATTTGTTGAAAAAATAGAAGCTACTGCAAATATTTTTGGGAGTTCTATCCCTGCTTTAGATGCTTCTTTAATTAGAAACTCTTTTGGCATTGATAATAAAAGTCCACTACCATCACCAGTTTTCCCATCAGCGGCAACTGCACCACGGTGCATCATCCGCTCTAGTGCAGTAACAGCATCGTCTAATACTTTTTTTGAAGGTTTATTTTTTATGTTGGCTACAAGCCCAAATCCACAATTATCTTTGAATGACCTTAATAAATCATGATATTCAACCATTATTACTCCTAAATTTTAAAATTTGTCTATATATTTTATGAATTTAATCTCTTTTTAAAGAAACTTAGTCTATTTAGAGACAAAGTGGTGTATTATATTAAATAAAGGATTAAAAAAGGATTATATAGATAGAATTTTTTAATTATTTTAAATAGATGGGAATAAAAGAAGCGAAGATGCAAGGTTATATACTAAATCTTAACAAAGTAAAAGATGAAGACTTAATAGTAACTATTTTATCAAAAAACAACTTAGACACGCTTTATAGATTTTATGGAGCACGCCACAGTGTTATTAATTTAGGTTTTAAAATTGATTTTGAGAATGAAAGTTCTGCTAAAAGCACAATCTCTAGGCTAAAAGATGTTATACACATCGGTTTTTCATGGATAAATAATTATAAACTTCTTCGTCTTTGGCAAAACTTCGTATCACTCTTTTATGCTCACTTAAAAGATACAGATGAATTAGATAAATTTTACTTCTTACTCTTAGACAACGCTTCTAAGGAGTGGGACAAACAAAACCCAAAACGAGTTGCGATAGAATCTTATATAAAGCTACTAGAGCATGAGGGAAGACTTCACAAAGAGCTTAACTGTTTTTTATGCGCAGAGATGTTAGAGGATGATATATCATTAATAAGAGCATTCCTTCCAACACATCCTAAGTGTTCCCATACACTTAGCATTAAAAAAAATGCGCTTAATGAGTTATTTACAAATAAATCTAGTATTTTTTTAAGTGATAAGGAGATAGATAAGCTTTGGTTGGTTTTGCTTGAGGGGTTATAATTTATCAAAATGCAAAACATAATAAAATAATTATAAAACTTCTTACCTAATAAGTTTAATAAAGTTACACTTAATAGATATTTTTCATTTTTTTAATACTTTTTATCTCCCAAATCAAAATATCTTGTCATAATAACCTAATATAACCATTAAAAAAGAGATAATATGAACTTTACATTTTTAGAGGTCACAAATTGTGATATGTTGGAAAAGGTGTTTGAATTTCG
>JAMOMX010000024.1 GCA_027066935.1 Sulfurimonas sp.
AGATAATGAAGCAATATATAGAAGTTTCTCTATATATTTACCACATCGCTCTATACCTATGCTTCCCCGTCAACTAAGTGAAACACTTTGTTCTTTACAGCCACATGTTGATAGGTTAGCTTATGTTTTTGAGATGAAGATAGATATTAACTCTTTAGAAGTGATAAATTCAAAAGTTTATGAAGCGATAATCCACTCTGATAGACGATTTAATTATGAAGAGATTGATAGCTATTTTCTCAAAGAGAATAAAGAAAATAAACTCAAAGCAAAAAACTCCAAAGAGCAAGAGATTTTTACTTGGATAAAAAAACTACGAGTTATAACTGATGAGCTAAAGAAAAAACGGTTAAAAGTTGGTTATGACTTCCGCTCTAATGAGATTGAGATGAAAATAGATGAAGATGGAAAACTAGTCTCTACATCTATTGCAGAAGAAACTCCATCTCACGCTTTAATAGAAGACTGTATGCTTTTAGCAAATAAAGCAGCGGCAAACCAATTTACACGCGGAATTTTTCGTATACATGAGCAACCATCGCAAAATAAACTACAAAGTCTTTATCAAGAATTAGCAGGTATTGGAATGTTTGTAGATATAAAAGAGACAACAAAAGATACAATATCTGGTATTCAAGAACAAGCTAGTGCTTTAAACCTTGAAGCTGAGGTTGATGCACTTATAATTCGCTCACAAATGCGTGCCAGATATACCCCTCTAAATGTTGGACATTTTGGTTTAGGTTTTGATGCCTATACCCACTTTACTTCACCCATTAGAAGATATAGTGATTTAATTGTACATAGACTTTTAAAAGCTATAAATGCAAAAGATACCCAAGAAGGCTCATATGTTCTTAGAAATATAGAGTCATTAAGTATGACCATTAGTGAAAAAGAGCGTGAAGCTGCCACTATTGAGCAAGATTTTATGGCTAGAAAATTTACAAGATGGGCAGAAGAGAATCTTACAAAAATTTTTAATGCTAAAATAACCTCAACTGACCCAGAAACTACAGCAGACTTAAATGATGAAATACAAGGTGCTAGATTAATAATATCATCTAATGATAATGTAGTTCTATTTCAGGATGTCAAAGTAAGATTAGATAAAGTAGATATTCCTAAAGCAAAAATTTATGCAAGTATTGTGAGCGTTGATGTATAAAAACGAATTAGACAGACATATCCAAAATTCAACTACCTCAAATAGCTTTGTTTTTTTTGGAGAGAGTAGTTTTTTAATAGATTCATATATTAAAAAAGTAACAACAATAGATGATGCAACAATACTGAGTTTTTACTATGATGAGTATGATTTTAACTCGGCAAAAGCTCATCTCTCTCAAGCCTCACTATTTGGTGGGGACAATGTGTTAATAATTAAAAGTGAGAAAAAAATTCCAAAAAAAGAGCTTGATATATTTATAGATTTATGTGAAAAAAATAACAATAATATTTTTGTATATGCTTATTATGGAAGTGACCACAAAACCTACACAAAAGCATTTGCAAAAAAAAACACTATGAGTGTTAGATTTTTCAACCCAAACCATAATGAGTCTCTTGGAATTATAATTCAATTAGCAAAAGAAAAAAATGTAGATATAGACAGATATGCTATATCTCATCTTTTAAATATTCACAATGGCGATATTGCACTTTCATCTAATGAGATAGATAAATTTAAAGTATATGATAGAACCATAACAACTAAAGATATAGAAAACTTAGTTTATGGATTGGCAGAAGTTAATATAGACGAGTTAATAAAAAAGATTTTAACAAAAAAAGATTTTAAAAGTGATCTGTTAAATATACTAGAACATGGAGAGGACGAGATAAGGATAATTACTGCTATTACAGCTTATGTTACTCAATTATACATGTTTAACATATATATAAGGGTAAATGGTGCAGCAAATGCTTTAGAAATTTTAGGATATCCTGCTCCAAAATTTGTAGTTGATGAAAAAGCAGCTCTTTGCTTAAAATTTAAACCAAATAGATATTATAAACTTCATAATCTGCTACTAAGTAGCGAATTAAATATGAAATCTTCAAATATAGATAAATCTGCAATATTATTATCTACTCTAATTAGAGTTCAGCAATTACTTTAAAATAAACTAAGCTATACATCTTATGATAGAAAAATAATTTGCTCATTTAAATATAAAAGATGCAACAAATTTCAAGGATTAAGAAAGTTTTTACCATAAGATATGTTACCATTACTAAAATATGAACAGAGATTAAATTTTACGGAAAATATTATGAGTATTAAAATTAGAAAAGCTTTGAGAGAAGATACAAAATTTTTAGCACAGATGATTTTGCTTAGTTCTCGAGCTGATAAAAAAATAGGTATGTTTGATGTTGTATTTAATTATATGTCTGATAAAGACTTATTGGAAAATATAGAAAAATTAACAACAACTAGCATAAAAAACTATTGTCATTTTAGTAACTTTTTAATAGCTGAAATTGACTCTAAATGTGTTGGTACACTTTGTAGCTATGAGCCTAGAATAGCTACACAGGAGTCTTTTTTAAACTCTCTTAAAGAGATAGGTTCTAAAGTTAATACAGATGAGTATGAAAAAATATTTCATCAATGTGACTTCAATCAAAATAAACGTACACTGATTTTTGATTTTATGGAGGAAGTTGAAGGATTTATTGATGTAGGAATCTTAAAAGCACTCATGAAAAAATCTCTTTTAAGCGCAAGGTTAAAAGGTTATAGAATTGCTCAAGCTATAGTAGAGATAGGCTCATTAGAAACTATACTATTTTATAAAACATTAGGCTTTAAAGAGATTAAACAAAGAGAGTGTGAAAAATATAGAGAAAAATTTGGTCGTAATGGATTAGCACTTTTTGAAATTGAGTTTTAACTATAGAAAACTCTGCCCTATCCCTCTTACCCTCCCTTTTAGCGATTATATTAGCCCTTGTAACTAGGAATGTAGTTGTATCTTTATTTAGTGGTATAGTGCTTGGTATTTTTATATTAAATGATTATGTTATATCTGAAACTATTATTGGTCTTTTTGATTTAGGTATCTCTTTACTCTCACAAATGTGGATATTAAAAACCTTAGGTTTTATAGTCTTAGTTGGTGGAATTATGGCTTTAATAGAAAGCTCTGGAGGGATAGGGGGACTTGTTGATTATGTTCAAAACAAAAAAAAGATTGTAACCTCAAAACGTTCAGCCTTATTGCTTAGTTATATTATTGGTGTACTGATATTTGTAGAGACCTCAATAACCGCACTTATATCAGGAGCAGTGGGTAAAGCATTTTCTAAACAATATAAAATATCAAATGCCAAGATAGCTTTTGTATGTGACTCTACTTCAGCGCCAATAAGTTCACTTATTGTTTTTAATGGATATGGCGCACTTTTACTTGGACTGATAATAACTCAAATAGATTCTGGAATGATTAAAGGTGATGGAGTTGATATATTGATAAACTCTCTTGTTTATAATTTTTATGCGATTATTACACTAATAATTGTTTTTTTATCTATCTGGTTCGATATTGACATAGGTCCGATGAAAAATTCAAAATATATTGAATCATCTCAAAAAATTGTTTTTCAAAAGAGAGCGTCTAAGTATTTGATGATTTTACCAATATTTATTATGATTATTTCGGTTTTTGTTTTTTTGTATATAACAGGAGATGGAAATATCTTAAAAGGAAGTGGTTCAAGTGCTGTTTTTTATACAATGCTTACTACTTTGGCATTTATGTTTGTTTATTATCTATCTAAAAAAATTATGGATGTGAGAACCTTTGTAGTTACTACTTACAAAGGTTCTGTGCATCTTATACCTATCGCAATTGTTATGCTTGCAGCTTTTGGAATTAGTGATATAACTGGTGAACTTAAAACAGGTCAATATTTAGCTTCTTTTGCAAGCGAAAATTTAAATATATACTTTTTAGCATCAACAATATTTTTATTAAGTGCCATCACTGCATTTGCCACTGGTACATCATGGGGGACATTTGGAATTATGCTTCCAATAGCAATACCAATTGCTGTTAGTATGGGGGTAGATGTACCACTTTTAATTGGTGCTGTTGTCTCTGGCGCGATTTTTGGAGATCATAGTTCACCCATATCCGATACAACAATTATATCTTCACTAGCAGCTGATTGTGAAGTGGTAGAACATGTAAAAACCCAACTCCCATACGCATTAATAAGTGCATTTTTAACAATAATAATGTTTAGTGTTGTTAGTATATATATTAATTAATACTTAAAATAAGCTATCTTTAAATACATTTTTGCTATTATTGCGCGTTTATAACTCCCCTAGTCATAGATTAGAGGTAGTTATTCTACTGGAAAAATTTAAGTAAAGGAATTGTATGCCTACAATCAACCAATTGATTCGTAAT
>JAMOMX010000025.1 GCA_027066935.1 Sulfurimonas sp.
GACTCTACATCTGCACTAAAAACCATAATAGTTATCTGCGTTGGATGTCCAAAACCTTTTGGAAAAAGTGGACGAAGTGAGCGGTCAACTATGCGAGATGTTAAAGTTTCAAAGTCGCTTGGTTTTGTTTCTCTTTTAAAAAATCCACCAGGAATTTTACCAGCTGCATAAGTTTTTTCAATATACTGAACTGTTAATGGTAAAAAATCATCTTTTACTATCTCTGTTTCATCTATCACTACAGTTGCTAAAACTACACTATTTCCTGATTTTAACCATGCACTACCATTTGCTTGACGTGCAACATCATCAAAATTATATTCTTCTACTTTATTTATTAACTCTACATTTACATCGTATTTCATTTTTTATCTCCCAATAATTTTTCTATTTTTTCTTCATCTACATATTCTAATTCTTCGTAATATAAAGGTGTTTCTACATAATCATCTATATCATATAAAAAAAATATCTCATCACAAAATGGATCTAAAAGTTCTAAAACATCGCTTGGTATAACTGGAACTGCAATATATACAGCTTTTGGTTTTTGTGCAAAAATTGCTTTAAGAGCTGTCATAAACTTAAAACCACTCTCACTACCCTCATCCACAAGCAATACTACTTCATTCTCTACAGACTCAAAAGCTCTACCTTTTCTATACTGATAAATATAACTTAAAATTTTTTCTTCATGTTTTCTACGCGCTTCACCATAAATATAATCGTATTGTATCTCAAAAGCATCTACAAGGTCCTCATTTATAACAATTACTTCACCCTCAGATACACGAGCAATCTCACATTCATCATTATTTGGTGCCATAATAGGCTCTGAAAATAAAAACTCTATACTATTGTCGCTTTTACCTCTAATAAATGAGGCTAGTTCAAGTCCACCTCTTGAAACAGCTACTAGTTTCCAGTTTTGATTTTTAAATTTATCTTTGGGAATAACTTTTAATAATTGTTCAGCTGCATCTTGACGATCCTTAAGTATCTTTATTTTCTCTCTCAAATTACTCTCCTTCAGCTTGATAAATTTTTGGAAATCTATAAGAAAAACTAGATGAAGATCCAGATTCCATAATTGGTTTTAATAATATAGTAAAATATATATATCTATCATAAACAGATGAAGCATCATTAGCTGTTAAAATAGGTCTATTATTTTCAAGATATTTAAGTCCAAACTCCCAACATCTTTTAGAGTATATAAAACCAATCTCCGTACTTTTTTTCAAATTTCTTTCTAAATCATAATTATACACTACATTATATGTATAGTGCTCATTATAAGTATATCTAGCATTAGTAGTCAGATAATTTGCATATTTTGGATCCTCTAAGGTGTCAATATCCTTAAAGTTATCTTTATAAATATGAGACAATGATACCTTAAAACCATCACCTCCATATAGTATACGACTATATATTTTTGATAATTTTCCATTATCATAGTTATAAAATGAATCATTGTATAGACTTATATTTGATGTTATTTGATAATTTAATTCATTTTCTAAATCGCTATAATTTTTATTATCACTACCTTGATAAGCTATATTTTGAGTAAGTTTATGATATAACTTTTGACTGCCAACTGAATCAAATATATATTGCGAAAATTCAAGTTGAAGAGCTTCGTCAACATCATTAATATTGTAAAATTCACACCTTACATCTAAGTTATTATTTATATCAGAACAAAAATCTTTTTGATTATCATAATATCCATCACGCTTACTCACATCAGAAAAAATATAACTAGCTCCAAATCCTACAACATGAGTATATTTATCATAAGCCTTAACTACATTAGTGTACCCTTTTAATACATTATAATTTCTAATATAATAGCCATTTTCTAAATCTATATTTGTAGCTTCATCTTCACCTTTAAAACTTGAGAGCTGTGCATATAAAAATGTTTTAAATGCAACATTTATATATTCATCAAAAAAAGAAGTTTGTATAGTTAAAGGAATGTTTATATCTGTTTGAATAGCTCCAATCCCTTCTTTTCTGTAAATATTGGAACTTTTTAAATCTAAGGTGTATAAAAGACGCTCTTTAAACAGTGTATCAAGGTAGTAGTGGTATTGAAGTGTTGGCATCTGTTGTAAAGTTTTTGAATTATCTTCAATAGTTAAATCTTGATAATATTTAAAATATGCGCCTATATAATGATTGTCCTCATTATAAAATAGGTTTATTTTTGATAATGCCTGTGTAGAAGTTGAAATTGTTCTTACATCATTTGAAGCTAAATTTATATAATCTATGTCATTTAGGTAATGCAAATCAACAAATATAGAAGATTGCCCTTTTGTATCAGTTGCAAACCATTGATCTATAAAATCATTATTTACATAACTAAAATCAAACCCAAAATGCTTTTTATTTGCCAAATTATTTTTTTCAAAATATTCATCTTTTTCTGTAAAATATCCAACTTTAAACTTACCCTTTGATATATTTGAGTCTACAAATCGCAAAGTTGAATAAACACCAGCACCCCTTTTACTCCTGTATTGTGGCATAATTTCTAAATCTAACCAGTTTTGTAAAGCTATATATAGGGATTGTTGATAATAATAACCCTCATCACTTGAAATTCCAATGGATGGTCTAAGTAAACCTGTTTGCCTAGAATTATCAAATGAATAGCCAAAATATGGAATATAAAAAATAGGGATATCGTATATATACAACACTGTATTATACATATTTAGCCATTTATCACGTGAATCATAATCAGATGAAGTAAATTTCATTTTCCAAAGTGGATCATTTGGGTTACATCCACTTACTACACCATGGTCCATTACAATATTTTTATCTTCTTCACATGCGTCTTTAGAACTAATCCAAACCTGAGATAAATTATCGAGTAAGTAAAATGGTTTAAATGATTTTTCTTTTTCTTTTATATTTATCCTTGCATATTCCCCAAGAATCTTGTATTCATTATTTTTAGACATACGAACATTTTCAAAAAATTCAAACTCTCCTGTAGTCTTATTGTATTTAGCTCGCTGAGAACTTATTAAATAATCTTCATATTTTACAACTATTTTACCATTAGCATAGACAGTTTCATTTTCAACTTCCACTGATGTTGCATAAATCGTTACTTTTTCATTAGCAATAACAGCTATTGAAAAAACAACGATTAAAAAAAAAATTTTAAACATTTACTACCAAAGTTTTAGCTGTTTTATCATGCCATGTTTGCCTTGATTCATCTAAGAGCCCCCATAAAAATCCAAAATATAAAAACATTTGACTAACGACACGAAATATCCCACGATTTAGTGCAACTACTACATTTGGATTATCCATTGTTTTAATATCTACAACTCTAATTTTCATAATAAGTTTACCAACAGTTGCACCATACTGCATTACAAAAAAAGCTTGATAGCTTATTTTCATAATTGAAAACTCTAAAAGATAACTATTTATTAATAAAATTACATCTTGAGTAGTTAAATTTTGATTTATTGAATCAAATAAAGCTAATATTAAAACTAATGATATCAACAATTCATCTATAATGGCAGCTACTGCCCTTTTTAACCTGCTAGCTAATGTGATATTCTCTCTGTAGAGTATGTTCTCAATTTCTTGATTCAATTATATCTCCTAAAGAGCTTGATAAGCTATATCTGTTCTAATTTTTTTACCTGCGAAGTGAACTTGTCCACATCTAAGATAAGCTCTGTCTCTGGCTTGCTTAATTGTATCACCAAGACCAACACATACTAAAACACGACCACCATCTGCATATAATTTATCATCTTGTTTACTAACTCCAGCAAAGGATATATGTGTATATTTTGCTATATCTTCATGTAATACATCATCTAAAATAATCTCCGCAGGTTTTGAGCTTTTATATGGATAATTTTCACTTGCCATCACAACGCCGACAGCATATTGTGAAGAAAACTCAACTTTTATTTCGCTAAGTCTATTAGTAGCAGCTTTTAAGAACATCTCACTTACACTTGAAGTCATAAGAGGCATAAGTATTTCACACTCTGGATCTCCAAAACGAACATTAAATTCTAGAGTAATTGGTTCTTTATTTACTACCATAATTCCAATAAATAAAACACCCTCAAAAGGGGCACCCTCTTTTTTCATACCATCTAATGTTGGACGAATTATTCTATTTTTTACCTTTTGATAAAGTTCCTCATCAACCAATGGTGTTGGAGCATAAGCACCCATCCCACCAGTATTTGGTCCCTCATCTCCATTTAATAATCTTTTATGATCTTGTGCAGCTGGAAGTAAAATATAATCATCTCCATCACAAACTGCAAACATAGAAAGCTCATAACCATCAAGAAATTCCTCAACAATCACCTTAAGCCCTGCATCACCAAAACTTTTGCCACTAAGCATCTCTGATATTGCAACTTTAGCTTCATCTTGGGTTTGTGCAATTATTACACCTTTCCCACCACAAAGTCCATCAGCTTTTACAACTATAGGTGTTGACAATGTGTCTGCAAATTTAAAAGCATCCTCAATTGATGAAGTTTCTATATATTTTGCGGTTGGAATATTATACTTTGATAAAAAGTTTTTCATATAAACTTTTGAACCCTCTAGTTGGGCCGCTTTGCTTGTTGGACCAAATATATTAAGCCCTTTTGCTTTAAATATATCTACCACACCATCTACTAGTGGGGCTTCTGGTCCTACTATTGTTAATTCAATCTCATTTTCTATTGCAAAAGAAGCTAAATCGTTATAGTCTTTAATATCTAAATTTGTACCTAAATTATTTGTTGCGCCATTTCCAGGCTGAAAAAAAAGTTTGTGAGTTTCAGGTTCACTTGATATTGCATTTGCAATAGAATACTCTCTACCACCAGCACCTAATATTAATATTTTCATTGATTGTTTTTCCTGTAATAATAATATATTTTTGTACATAATTATTTTTAGGAATTATATCATATTTGTGTAAGTAAGAGGGCATAAATAAGAACATGAACATAAAAATAGAGCTTTTAAAAAACAAGAAAAAGTAAACACCAATTTTTTTTAATTAATTTTTTTTATTACCTATAAGCTTAATAACCTATAAATCATTAATTTTTATGGTTTTTGCTTCATATGCACCTGTCATATGTCGTAGATTTTCAGAATCATCGAGTGAAAATTGACCTCCAAGTGTTTTACCATCGGCTCCATAAAATGCTCCAGAACCATATTCTCCATTAAACTGATTTCCACTTATTGAATCATCCATAATAATTTCATAAACATTACCATTAACACTGTAAGACAATGTTGTACTAAGGGATGATGCCCCAAAATCTACATCACTTTTTACCAAACCGTTAAAATCAGTTGTAAAGATATTTGAATTTGAATCAAACTCATAAGCAGTTCCAATTAAACTTCCTGTATATGTTGCTATTTTAGAACCTTGTACATATTCATCTATTACACCTATTGATGTTAAGTTACCAGCTATAAAATAACCTTGCCAAGTCTCATTTAATACAGCTGTCGCATCATCAACACTAAATGGAACATTCCATATACCCCAAGTTATCTCATCATTAGCATCTATATCAGGAACTGTTTTTAAATAGCTACCAGGTTTAACTGTATAATTTACAGAAGTTAAACTATCTGTATAACTTGTTAATAAAAATGAAGCATTAAAAATATAAGGCGATGTGTAATTTATTGAATTTTCATTAACTAATAGGCTCATTCCCGTTTGTAAGTCTATCATTACTGAATCAGATGTAAATTTACCATTTGAAGCATAACTACCAACAAGTACACTCACTGCTTGATGATAACTTACAAAACCAGAGTCACCATCTAGTATAGTAACTTTATTTGCATCTCCTTGTATATAAACAGGCACCTCAAATAGATCTTTAATTACTTCTGTATTTTTATTACTTTGAGATAATGTATTTAATGTATTTGAAACAGCACTATTTTCAGCTTTTAAATCTTCATTTAGTTTTAGATCTAAAGTTAGTGTTTCTTCTATAGGAATTTCTGAAAATTGAGTATCTGTAGTTTCGCTAACCACACTATCTTGAGCTATGTCATTTGAACTTGGTTCACTTAAAATTAATTCAGATTTATACTTTTTTTTATAAATTTTTTCTTCATATCTATCTTTAAACTGTTCATTATTTTCTTCTGATTTTTTAAATATATAATCAAAAAACATAATCAACTCATTAAACGACAATTCAACTAAATTTCTATACTCAAAAGCATTATCTAAAACAATATCTAAGTCATCAGAAGAATATGCTTGGATACTTCTAACTTCACCATTAGCATCTACTTGAGCCATATATCCTTTAGCTACTACATAGGCTTTATCTGATTTACCTTTAACAGTTATCTCTCCAAATGTGCAAAGCACTAAATCCCCTTTTTTAGAAGAAGCAATAACAATAAAGTTTGTTCCACGAATTCCTATTGTGGCAGTTTTAGTTTTTATTTTAAATTTTTGTGGACTTATCTTTCCTATTTTCCCTGTAATTACACGAACTGCACCATTTAAAAGTTTAAAAGAAGCTTCTATCTCCTCCCCCTCAGATAAATATTCATTGATAGAAAAATGACTATTTTTACCAACTGTTACAATTGTTTCATCTTCAAATATAAGTTGTACTTTAGTTTTTTTATAAGTTACAAGTGTATCAATAACAAAAAGCTCATCTTTTAACTTAGCTTTTTTAGTATTATACTCATTTGTAATATCTGCAACTCCTCTTAAAGCAGTTATGTTAGCAACTCCTCCATTAGATAACAATATAACAGGGAACAATAAAAAAATAATTATAAAATAGTTTTTCATCTATTTTTCCTTTAGAAATTTTTATTTATAGATAAACTAAATATTTGTTTATCATAAGCGTAAATACTTTGATTTGACCAAAAACGTTCATATGAAAATTTGCCTTCTAAATAAAAATCAGAAGAAAACTTTTTAGTTATATTTAGTCCAGTTTTATAACCATTATCTTCTCTTGTGTTTTGAAACAAATTATTTCTATCTTGATACCCTTTTGTACTTATCTCTACATCTACTCTTGCTATATATGTAGGATAAAATTGCGTTACATAATCAAATATCAGTTTATAGCGGTTGTAATCTACATCATTTCTATATCCATCATCTTTACGCTCATACTCTGCTAATCCTCTTAAAATCAAATAAGATGATGACCATAACCTTTGATATGAAAAAGACAATTCATAATTACTCGCATCCCTACCCTCTTCAAAAGAGCGTTGATAGCTCTTTTTAGCATATTTCACATGAGCTACTAGTCGTGTTGTAGCATCTAGTTTATGTATAATATTTGGCATAATTGAGTAGATATTCAAGTAGTTGTCATTGTTTAATCGCATATTCTCAAAGATAAAATTTAGTTCATATATATTCTTTATATCTTGATATAGCAATGTTGGAGAATAAGAAAGATATGTTATATCGTAATTATATTGTTTATTATAGGTTCGATTATATATAGAAATTTTATTACGAATACTATATCCATTTTTATCTCCTATATCATATACATTCATAGCACTAGCCTTAAACTCATACGCACTATCAGATTTAGAATCAACAGTTGTAAACTCTCCATAATATGGTAAGCTATAAGTATTGTTAATTGCTCCATAATTAACATTTGAATCATATATTAATCCAACACTAAAATTAAAAAAGAAAAATGACTTCTCTAGCTTATTAGTTGTTTTTTTAAGAAAAATTTCAATATTAGTTCTTGCATTATCAGGTATATTTGAATTATTAAGAACCTTTTTAAAATTAAGTTTTGCATCTTCATATAACTCTAATATATGTTGTGTTCTAGCAATCTCAAGCTGATTACGAATATTTGTAGAATCTAGCATTTGTACTCTCTCAAAAGAGGCTAAAGCTATTTTATAGCGACCTGTTTCATAAGCACTTCTTCCAAGCATAAAGTTAATATTTGTATCACTAAGTACGGTCATATACAGAGTTGATAAAATTTGATATGCCGATTCATAGTCACCACTTTTATATAAATCTACCGCTTTAGTTTTTTTTATCTCAAGTTCTTGATTTGAAAACAATGATATAAAAAGTATACTTATTAGAATTATTTTTTTCAATATTTACTCCATAAAATAAAAATTATTAAAATACCAAAATATTTTAATGTTAATATTAGTTGCTTTATTAAGGCACTACTAAAACACTTAATGGATAAGTATAGTTCACAGCTGCCTGATCAGTTACAACAACATTAATACTATAATTGTTGTCATTATTGGAATCAATTGGTGTTGCATAAATAGGTGGTATATCAAAAGTCAATATTCCACCACCAGCAATACTAAAGTGCGATGCATCTATACCACTTAACGCATAAGTAATTGGTGTACCATTTATGCTCTTAGAGAAATAATCTCTAACAAAAGTAGTACCCTGCACAACACTAATAGTAGAATCAAAAAGGTTTACCAAATAAGGGCGTGCCTCAGGTGTTAGACTAATTAAATAAGCTGAACCACTATCTCCTCCAATATCATCATCTTCAGGAGCACCAATAACTACATTAGAACCACTAATACTAACAGATTTTCCAAAAAAATCATTTGTAGCTCCATCTAAGGCTACTATTTTTTTTACTTCACTAAATATATCACTTCCATTATTATTAAATATATAAGATGCTCCAGTAAATGTATTTTTACCTGAAGCGCTTGCTATAATATTATCTCCGCTAACCCCTACTGAATATCCAAAATTATCATATGCTGCTGCATCTGATGATGTAAGTTTTTTAATCTCTGTGTAGATATCACTTACACTATTCTTAAAGATATATACCGACCCACTATCTGAACCATTATCATCATTGTTGATAGCTCCAACTACAACATAATCATCACTTATACCAACTGAATACCCAAAATTATCAGATGGCGTTGCATCTGAAGATGTAAGCTTTTGAATCTCTATATAGTTATCACTTCCATTATTTTTGTAGATATATGTAGATCCGCTATCCGTACCATTAGTATCACTTAAATGGGATCCCACAACAACATAATTGCCACTTATCCCAACTGAATACCCAAAATTGTCGCCTATATTTATATCTGATGCAATAAGTTTTTGTACTTCTGTAAATACATCACTTACATTTTTAAAAATATATGCTGACCCACTATCATAACCAAAAATATCAGCATTTTGAGATCCCACTACAACATAATTACCATCAATACTAACAGCCTCTGCAAATTTATCATTCCCCGTAGCATTTGATGCTGTAAGTTTTTGAATCTCTGTAAATATATCACTACCATTATTTTTAAAAATATATGCTGATCCACTATCAGTGCCATTATCATCATTTAAATAAGCTCCAATAACAACATAATTTCCACTAATGCTAACACCTTTTCCAAATTGATCACCAGAAGCGGCATCCGAAGCAGTTAATTTTTGAATTTGAATAGATGTCCCATTTGCTTGTTTTTTGTAGATGTAAGCTGACCCACTACTAGAGCCATTGTCATCATCATTTCTTGCCCCAATAACAATATAATTACCACTTACAGCAACACTCTCTCCAAAGTTATCATTGCTAGCTCCATCAAAAGCAATAACTTTAGAAATATTTAATGGAACTTCAGCTACATCTGTTACAGAGATAACAACACTTTTTATTGCACTGTTACCAACCGAATTAGTTGCTATACTCGTAAGATTATAGATAGGTATAGTTTCGTAATCTAAGTTGGCACCTAAAGCAACTACAATAGCTCCATCTGTTCCTACACTAAAGTTTGATGAACCTGTTCCACTTAGTATAATATTTATAATGGCTGTTCCACCATCTGCAATATCGATAATCCCAACACCTGTTCCAGCTGGAGAGTTTTCTGCAACAGAACCTACAAAATCTGTAAGTACTGGTACTTCTACTGTATCATCTATATTTATTGTTACATCTACTGCTTTGCTATCTCCAACTTGATTTGTAGCTATTAAAGTTAAATAATATACAAACTTAGTCTCGAAATCAAAATTTGCACCATACGCAACATTAATTATCCCCTCTTTGCTTACTATAAAATTATCTGAACCCTCTCCACTGAGGGTCATTTTAGTAATAGCAGCATTTCCATTATCAATTATTTTTATATTTCCAACTAATGATCCAGCTGTAGAGTTCTCTTCAATAGAAGCAATAAAAGATTCAATAACTGGTATATTTTCATCAACATCAAGTACAAAAATATTTAACAAAACACTACTTTTGTCTCCATTAGTACTAAATATAGTTGCTGTTAATTTGTAAGAGTTTTGTTGCTCATAATCTAGATTAACTCCATCAGCTACGCTAATGTCACCATTAGTTAAAGCTTCAAATGATTCTGCGCCAACACCAACTAAAACTATTTTACCAATGCCCTCTTTAGTTAAGTATCTAGTAGGGATTGTACTAATAACTCTACTACTTGTAATATTTTCTTCTAACGACGCACTTAGATACATCGTTGGGTCTGCAACAGGCAAAGTAGATATAAAAGTATCAATATCTAAATCATTTTTTAATGTAGATTTATAATGTTCTAAAGCATCTTGTTCACTAATAAGTGTTTTTCCAATTAATCTAAATATAGATTCTAATTTATCTATTTTCAAATTAACATCTCTAAGATCTATTTTTTCTACACTACCTAAAGCTTTTCGTATATTTTCTGTTATCACAATATTATTATCTGGATTATTATCATTATCAAGTGTTTGAAACACTCTTATAATATTTTTAACCCTTTTGTCTGTAACATTTGTACGAGAAACTTTTGCCAAATCAGCTGGATATACTCTTTTGTCTTCATTTACCATAGCTCCAGATATCTCACCAATTATTATATTTCCAATTTGAAATTCTATATTACAAGATTTATTAAATTCAAATGCTCCATCTTTATCTACTATTCCTTTAATTTTATTACCGCAGCTATACTCAACTCCAGATACTAAAGAATCCACAAGATAAGCAATCTCATTCTCAACAATAATTTTAGAATCAATATTAGAAGAAGAATTTCCTCTTTCACCACAACCAACCATTGCGCCTAATGTAAAAAGTAATATAACAAATACAAATAAGTGTTTCATGAATAAACTCCATAATTCTTCAACTCATTATATCTTGTTAATACTTATTTATATATTTATAAAGAAATTTTAACTATATAGTTGTTATAATAATTTAAGTTTACAAGATTAGTTAAAGGCTGGTAAATGCAAGGACGATACAAAGTTTTAACTACTCTATTTATACTCATATCTCTTCTTATATCATCTGCCTACCTTTATCTACCAAATTATTTTCAGTCTCTAGATGATAGAGTTAGAGATTTTTATTTCATCTATAGGGGTCCGCAAAAAACAAGTGATGATATAGTAATTATAGATATAGATGAAAAAAGTTTAAAAGAACTTGGACAGTGGCCATGGGAAAGAAACAAAGTAGCTACAATTTTAACAAATCTTACTAAAAGCGGTGCTGGAATAATTGGACTTGATATAATATTTGCTGAAGCTGATAAAACATCTCCTAAAAAATTTGCAGATAAATGGAATCTTGATATAAAAAATATGCCTGATTATGATTTGATTTTATCTCAAACAATTGCAAATACTCCAACTATTTTGAGCTACATTTTTGACTTTGATATTATAAATAATAATGATACACCACATATACCTGCTATATTTATAGAAAAAAACAAAAACTATGGTGAGTTTATACCAAGAGCCAAAGGTGTACTTACAAACTTAGAGATTATTCAAGAGTCTGGCTATTCAAGTGGCTTTATAAACAATATACCTGATGAAACTGGTATTATCAGAAGTGTGCCTTTGTTAATAAACTATGACAATGCACTATACCCATCTCTCGCTTTTGAGATGTTTAGAGTAGCAAAAGAAGTCAATAAAGTTAAAGTGCTATATGATACAGTTGGAGTTAGTAATATCTATATAGGTAAAGAAAACATCACAACTGATAGATATGCAAGACTACATATTAATTTTAGAGGAGAATTTAAAAGTTACAAATATATATCTGCTGTTGATATTTATAACAATAATATAAAAAAAGAAGATATTGAGGGCAAATTTGTTTTAATTGGAACATCTGCATATGGCTTAATGGATCTTCGTGCAACTCCTATGGATAGCGTAATTCCTGGTGTTGAGATTCAAGCAAATGTAATTGACAATCTTTTAAATAAAGATATGCTTGTTAAACCATATTGGGGAGAATTTGCTAATATAATCATAATTATAACAATAGTATTTATAATAATTTTCTTTTACTCTAGGTTAACACTTCTACCACTAATAATCATATATTTATTATCCTTTGTTTCTATTCTTTATCTTAACTACTACATACTTTTTTCTTTTTATATTATTTTAAACTCTATTTTTCCTATGGTTGCTATGGTTTTTTCACTTATAAGTGTTTTGGGAATAAAATATATATTTGAGTTTCGTCAAAAAGAGATTATCAAAAATAGCTTTTCAAAAAAAGTATCAAAGCAAGTTATGGAAGATTTATTATCACAACAAAATATTACTGATTTATCTTCTAAAGAGGTAAATGTAACTATATACTTTTCAGATATTCGTTCATTTACATCTATTTCAGAAAATTTAAAATCTCCAAAAAGAATAACAGATTTTTTAAATTATTATATGAATGCAATGGTAGAATCAATTGAAAAATATAGTGGTACAATAGATAAATTTATTGGTGATTCCATTATGGCATACTGGAATGCTCCTTTAGCAATACAAAATCATGCAGATAAAGCAGTTCTTACTGCTTTGGAGCAAATTGCCAAAAGAGAGGATATAAATACAATAATAAATAAAGATTTTGGTCTTGATATTGACTTTGGTATAGGAATCAATACTGGTAATGCTATTCTAGGTGAGATTGGCTCAATTGGACGATCTGATTATACAATTATTGGTGATGCTGTAAACCTTGCCTCTAGGCTAGAGGGACTATGTAAACGATACAAAGTTAGGCTTATAATATCTGAATTTACAAAAGAATTACTTATAAATGAATACGTAGAACAACTCTTGGATATAGTACAAGTAAAGGGGAAAAAAGAGCCTGTAAAAATATATGAAATTATCGATATTGGAAAACCTAATAACGAAAAAACTAAAGAGTTAAATCTTTATAACCAAGCACATAAACTATATTTAGATGCAAAATTTACAGATGCGAAAAAAATCTTTGATAAATTATATGAACAATATAAAAAACACCTATATAACATCTATTCTTTAAGATGTAAACATATGATAGATGAGGGAGTAAATAGTTTTGATGGTATATTTAGGGAGCCTCTAAATATTTAACAAAATAATACACGGCTGTTTCATACTAACAAGTTTTTCTGTTTCGTCACCCTGAACTTGCACCACAAGGGTATGATAATTCAGGGTCTAGTTTTTACTACATTTTATATTAGATTCCCTCTCAAGCTGAGAATGACTGAACTAATAAGCTTAGTATGAAACAGCCGTGCAAAATAATATTCGTTAAATCATAATTGCAATAAAATATGTTAAAATAAAGGGATTGGACAAGTTATCATGAAATCTATAAAAATACTCGGTGCTGCTGGAAATGTCTCAGTAGATTCATATGCAACGTGCATTCAAATAACTAAAAACACTCTAATAGATGCTGGAAATATTATAGATGCATTGGGAGATGATATAAAATATATAAATAATATTTTTTTATCTCATACCCATTTAGATCATATAATAGATAGTGCTTTTTTAATAGATAATTTTTTCAGTATAAGACAAACTTCTCTAAATATATATGGACTACCTGAAACTATAGATGCACTTAAAAAACATATCTTTAATAATGTTATATGGCCTGATTTTAGCAAAATAAATATTCCAAATACATCTAAAGCATCTATCAATTTTATAGAGCTTGAACTTGAAAAAACTTATCAAGTAGAATCAGGTATAACACTTACTCCTATAAAAGCAAATCATACCGTACCTTGTTGTGGATATATTATTAAAAAAGATAACGCTTCTATATATTTTACGGGTGATACCTATAAAAATCCTGCAATATGGAGTAGAATAGATAATGATAAAACCATTAAAACTCTTATAATAGATGTATCTTTTCCAAATAAACTTTTTAACATCGCACAAAAAAGCAAACATTTAACACCTAAATTATTAGATGAAGATATGGATAATCTCATAAGAAAAGATTGTAATATATATATAAATCATATAAAACCTATACACAAAAAAGAGATAGTAGCTGAATTAGAAGATATTGGCATAGAAAAAAATAAGATACTTAATGATGGAGATATTATCACTTTTGAAGATGGTAAATTATTAAACTATAACAACTCCGCAGAATCAAGAATAAATAAGTTAAATAATATAGGTATAGCATTATCAGCTGAGGATAATTTAGAAAAATTATTGGAATTGATAGTAACTGAATCAAAGTATATTACTAATGCTGATGGAGGGACACTCTACCTTTTAGAAGACAAAATGTTAAAGTTTACAGTGGTTCAAACTGATTCTATGAATATAAAAATGGGTGGTACGAGTGCAGAGATAACATGGCAACCACTGCCTCTTTACCTTAAAGATGGAAGCCCAAACAAAAAGATGGTAGCAGCACTATCTGCTTTAGATGAAAAAATCATAAATATTCAAGATGTTTATAAAGCTGTTGGATTTTCATTTGATGGAACTAAAAAATTTGATGCTTCAACTGGCTATAGATCAAAATCAATGCTTGTTGTACCATTAAAAGATCATGAACAAAAAATTATAGGGGTATTACAACTTATAAATAAACAAAATAAATTTGAAGACACTATAGAAACATTTAACAAAGATGATGAAAAAATTACTCTGTCCTTAGCTTCACAGGCTGCTGTAGCTATAACAAATGTAAAACTAATAGATGGGTTAGAAAAATTATTAGAGTCATTTTTAAAAAGTATTATATTTGCAATTGGTAAAAAATCTCCCTATACAGCTGCTCATATTCAAAGGATGGTAGAGTTAAGTGTATCTTTAGCTAAAGAGATAGATAATGATAATACCGTTTTTAAAGATAAAAACTTTAGTGAAACAACAATTAAACAGATAAAAATTGCGGCACTTATGCATGATATAGGAAAACTAGCTACACCTGAACAGATAATTGATAAATCAACTAAACTTGAAAAAATTTATGACAGATTGGATCTTATTGAATTCAGAATAGAGCTGATTAAAAAAGAGTGTGAGATATCCTATTTAAAGGGTAATATTTCCAAAAATGAATTTGAGCAAAACTCTAAAGAGTTAGATGAATATTTTAAAATAATAGAAAAAAGTAATGTAGCAGCAACATTTACCTCCAATGAAGATGTGAAATTATTTAAAAAATTATCAAAAAAAATATACCATGTAAATGATACAGCATATAAAGTTTTAACAAATGAAGAAGCTTATAACCTAAGTATACAAAAAGGGACCCTTACTGATGAAGAGAGGCAAATTATAAATGAGCATGCTAAAATAAGCTTAGATATATTAAATAAACTACCATTTCCTAAAAAGTACAACGATGTAGCACAAATTGCTGGTGCTCATCATGAAAAATTAAATGGAAAGGGTTACCCTCTAGGACTAAAAGGAGATGAGATATCTTTTGAAGCTAGAATTTTGGCAGTAGCCGACATTTTTGAGGCTTTAACTGCTAGTGATAGACCATATAAAAAAGCAAATACTATAACAGTTGCAATGGAAATACTCCACTCTATGGTTAAAGATGGTGATTTAGATAAAGATATAGTTAACTTCTTTCATAGCTCAAAACTTTACTTAAAATATGCAAATAAATATTTAGAAAAAAAAATTAATTAAAAAAATTGAACCATCTTGCATCTGTATCACAAATAGCCCAAGAAGCCGTCTCGCCATTGGCTTGGTTCTAAAAGCCGAATTTGGGTGAAGAGAGAGCAATCTATTGGCGACAATTTCTCGACTAAACGAGTCAGTCTCAAATGAAACCATCGACTCACAAAAACTCTACTTGTTCACTAATTGAATATGTAGAACCCTCATATTTGCGAAGACACGAACTTCTCAGACTAATACCTATATTATACACAAAAAATCTATTAAATTTTCTTTTGTTCCTTGCTAATACCAAAACAAATTATCCATAAAAGATGAGTTTTAGTATTATATTTCTATTATAAGTAAGTTTGCTAACTTTAGACACTCTTTTATAGAGTTTATTTTAGGCATAGTATATTTAACATAAGCAGGTAGCGAATTTGCTGTTGTCTTGCCTATAACTATAATTTTATTTTTTGAAGTAATAGTGTTGTTTTTTAAAAAGCATCTAACTGATGATGGGGAAGTAAAAATAAGAGTGCACTCTTCATCATTCAAACGAAAATTTAATATTTCACTTGAACATTCACTCTCATAAACAATGACCTCATCAACATTAAATCCATCTCCAGCTATCTCTTTTGCTCTTAAATAAAGCCATTTTTTATCTTTTGCATAACTCTTTATAATTGGCAACAAGTCTGAACCTATTCCACCACCTACACCTATAACTTTTCCACCAACTGATTCATAATAATTTTTAGTGAACTCTGATATACAAAGTGCTGGAATATTTATGTAGTCCTTTTTATCATAAAAAGAGAGGGCATCTACTGCTTTTTTAGATGTAAGTATTAAAAAATCATATTTTGAAAAATCTATATCTGGTTGAAAAAATTTAAAATCTAGTGAGTTTATATGTATAACATCTGGGTTTGGAGTTGCAGAGAAAAGATAGATTGGTTTACTCATGAGAGAAGCTTTTGCTTACTCCCACTCAATAGTAGCTGGTGGTTTAGAACTAATATCGTATACAACTCTATTAATACCATCAACTTCATTAATAATTCTTCTTGAAATTCTCTCAAGCAGATCATGTGGTAGATGAGCAAATGTAGCTGTCATTCCATCAACAGCTTCAACAACTCTCACACATACAGTATTGTCATATGTACGGTTATCTCCCATCACACCAACGCTCTTTACATTTAATAAAACAGCAAATGCCTGCCAAGTTTTAGCATAGTATCCACTTGCTTTTAACTCATCGAGTAAGATAACATCAGCTTCTCGAAGAATTGTTAAATCAGGCACATTTACATCACCCATAATTCTAATTGCTAGTCCTGGTCCAGGGAAAGGATGGCGATTAATCATAGCGGCTGGAAGTCCAAGTTCTAATCCAATTTTACGCACCTCATCTTTAAACAGCTCACGCAAAGGCTCAATCAATTCAAAATCCATCCAATCAGGTAAACCACCAACATTATGATGAGATTTAATAACTTCAGATGGTCCATTTACAGAGATAGACTCAATCACATCAGGGTAAAGTGTACCTTGAGCTAAAAATTTAATCCCATCATGTTTTTTAGCTTCTGCTGCAAACTCTTCTATAAAAGTATGTCCTATAATTTTACGTTTTTCTTCTGGATCAGAGATACCTGCTAATTTTCCTAAAAAATTATCAACAGCATCAACAGTAATCAACGGAGTTTTTAAGTTTACTTTAAAAACTTGTTCAACCTGCTCACGCTCACCTTTTCTTAAAAGTCCATTATCTACAAAAACAGGGACAAGTTGATCACCAATAGCCTCATAAAGCATAGCTGCAACAACAGAGCTATCAACTCCACCACTCAATCCACATAAAACTTTATTCTTGCCCACTTTTTCACGAATAAGATTGATTTGCTCTTTTAAGAAATGCTCCATCTTCCATTTTTCACTAACTCCACAAATATTTTTTGCAAAGTTACGAAGCATTAAATAACCCTCCTCTGAGTGTTGAACCTCTGGATGATATTGCATAGCATATATACGTTTTTGCTCATTTGCAATAGCTGCATAAGGAGAATTCTCAGATGTAGCTATTGGATTAAACCCCTCTGGTAACTGATCTACTTTATCAGAGTGAGACATCCAAACAATAGCATTATCATCACACCCCTCTAAAAGAGGGGAACAATTTTCACCAAGATTATTGATTTTAAGTTCAGCTTTACCATACTCATGATGATCTGAACGAACAACACTACCACCAAAATCTACCGCAATGCGCTGCATACCATAACAGATACCAAGGATAGGAAGTCCCATTTTGTAAACGCCCTGATCTACTTCATAAGCATCTTCATTATAAACAGAAGATGGGCCACCACTAAGTATGATACCTTTAGGATTTTTTGCTTGAATCTCTTCTACAGGTGTATGATAAGGAAGAATTTCACAATAAATTTTATCTTCACGAAGTCGACGTGCTATAAGCTGAGTATATTGAGAACCAAAATCTAAAACAATAATGCTAACATTTGTCATTTAAATGCCTTTTAATAAATATAATAAATAAGTATGAAAGGATACAATATTATAGATTAATGTTAGGTTTGTAATTTATATACCAACACAAAGCATGGGTGTTGGTATAATAAACGAGTATATAATTAGCGTTGTATATATAGACCTAATACTTCAAACTGAACATACCAAACTGCGATTGATGCGAAGTAACCTATTATTATAGTCCAAGAATATTTCATATGTGAACCAAAAGTATAGATACCTTTAAGTTTACCCATAACACCAACACCAGCAGCTGAACCAAAAGCTATCATACTACCACCAACACCAGCTGTTAGTGTTACTAACATCCACTGAGCTAATTCAATATCTGGTGATGCCTTAAGAACAGCCGACATAACAGGTACATTATCAATAAGTGCAGAGAGAAAACCAACACCAATATTTACATAAGTTGGATCAAACATCTCATAAAGCTTAGCTGCGTGACCTAAAAAACCTGCA
>JAMOMX010000026.1 GCA_027066935.1 Sulfurimonas sp.
GATACAGAAGATTTTTGTGAAAAAGAGGGGATTGATTTTAATGAGTTTGAAAAAATTCGTTTAAGATTTGCCCATGTAGAACCAGTAGGGATTGCAGCCCTTGATTTGGCTGAGAGTTTTTTGTTTCAGCTTGATAGTTCAGATATTAGCGATGAGGCATACCCTTTAGCATGCGCGGTTATAAAGAATTTACAAGATATTCATAGTTATTCTGATGAAAATAATTTTAGTGAAGTTATGAGAGTTTTAGGAACTTTTAAAAATCCACCATCTATTGAATATCAAGAAGAATCTAACCAAATTGTACCAGATTTGATGATATTTTTTGATGAAAATGAAAATATAGAGGTTAAACTAAACGATGCGTATTACCCAACTATAAAAATTGATACTAATTACGCAGTTGAACATGATTTTATAAAACAAAAGATTAAAGAAGCAAAAAGCCTTGTTGATGCTCTTGATATGCGTAAGGCAACACTATATAAAGTTGGACTTATGATAGTTGAGTATCAATACGAATTTTTTACAGGGGGCTCGGTTATGCCTCTAACTCTTAAAACTTTAGCAGATGAATTTGGTCATAATCCATCTACCATATCTCGTGCTATAGCAAATAAGTATATAGCGTGTGATAGGGGAGTTCTTGCGATGAAAGAGTTCTTTACTACTGCTATTGATGATGATGTATCAAATGCAGCAATTAAAGAGTTTTTAATCTCTCTTGTAAAAGGGGAGAGTAGAGAAAAACCGTTAAGTGATATGAAACTTCTTGATTTGATTCAAGATAAATTTAAAGTAACAATGGTTAGACGAACGATTGCAAAATATAGAAAACAATTAAATATAGCAGGTTCAAGTGAGCGAAAAAAACTCTATTATCTTCATTAAAAAACTTCTTGATGAAGAGGTCAAAAAACGAAATAAACCAGATGAGGTTAATGCTGATAAATTAGATCCAATTTTAGTAGCAAAAAGATATAAAGACCCAACCGTATCACTAATTTGTGCATTGTTTGCGTATGGTAATGTAAAACAAATTGTAAAATTTTTAGATTCACTTGATTTTTCTCTTTTAGAAAAAAGTGATAAAGAGGTAAAAAAAGTTTTAAAAAATCATTATTATAGGTTTCAAAAAAGCGAAGATGTTATAGCGCTTTTTATTGCACTAAAAAGATTAAATGAAGAAACAACCTTAGAAAAAGTGTTTAAACATGGTTATACAAAAAAATTAAGCGTTATAGATGGTATACATTCTCTTATTGGTACTATTAAAAAGTTATATCCACACAATACACAAGGTTATAATTTTTTAGTCTCTAAAGTAACTACTAAAACAAAGGGAGCTGGCGCTCTTAAAAGATGGATGATGTATCTTCGTTGGATGGTAAGAGAGGATAATATTGATATGGGATTATGGAGTGGTATTGATAGAGCAGATTTAATTATGCCATTAGATACACACACTTTCAAAGTTGGACAAAAATTAGGACTATTAAAGAGAAAAACATATGATTTAGAAGCTGCTATAGAGCTTACAAATACTCTAAAAACATTTGATAAAAATGATCCACTAAAATATGATTTTGCTCTATACAGGATAGGGCAAGAAAAATTGAATTTATAGCTTTTTGCAAAATTATGCAATAGAGAATTAAATATTGCTCTAAATCAAGTTAATAATTTACAAAAGATGCTAGTATCTAAGCATCAAAAACTAAAAAAGGAAAAAATAATATGAGTTATCCAAAATTTTATGATCAAATACAAACTATAAAAGTAGTAGACCCACTCTCTTCTTTACTTGGCGCATTTGATAATGGAGAATATGAGTTTTCATATCTTGATGTTGTAAAAGCGGCAGGGCATTCTTGCCCAACGGTGGCGGGTGCATATATCATCACACTAACTGCTTTAAATAAACTTTATCCAAATGAAAGAGCTGTTCGCGGAAATATTAAAGTTGAATTTAAAGAAAATTTAGAAGATGGGGTAGCTGGGGTTATAGCAAATGTTATCTCACAAATTACAGGTGCTACTGATAAAAGTGGATTTAAAGGGCTTCAAGGCAAATTTGCAAGACACTCTTTGATGAGTTTTAACTCAAATATAAATTCATCAGCTAAATTTACAAGGGTAGATACAAATGAGAGTGTAGAGGTAGTTTACAATCCATCAGAAGTAAAGCCAAGCCCAAAAGTTATGCAAATAATGCAAGAGATACTATCAGGAAATGCAACAAAAGAATCAAAATTAGAGTTTGGCAAATTATGGCAAGATAGAGTGCATAGAATATTTGAAAATATAGATAGTGTTGTTGAAGTGATAGAGGCTTAGATTCTGAATCTAGTTCAGAATGACGATATTAATTTCGTCATTCCAAGCTTGACTTGGAATCTAGTTTACCTTAGAACAATGCTTGGAAAATAAGTATGAATAACTACAGCAGTAGTTGCTGATAGTTTTTTCATAAGTTTATCAAACTTATCCTCTTTATTCCACTTGGGATTGATAACACCACTAAGTTTTTTAACTCTCTCTTTAGCATCATACATCACTCCAACAGAATCAATCAAACCTACTTTTTTAGCTTGGGAAGCTGTAAATATATGAGCGTTTGCATATAAGTCTCTTTTTTTATAATCAAGCCCTCGAGCTTGTGCGACATCACGAGTAAACATATCATAAGTGCCTTGTATAACTTTGTTTAACTCATTTACTTCATAGTTTTTCCAAGCTCTATAGCCTGTACCTACATTTTTATACTTTCCAGCTTGTACACTTTGTGTTTTAATACCAATTTTACCCATAAGTTCACTCATATCAGTACCTTGCATAATGACACCAATACTTCCAACCATACTTCCAGGATTTGCCATAATCTCATCAGCCCAAATACTTGCATAATAACTTCCACTTGCAATTGTCCCACTAGCATAAACGACTACTGGTTTTTTTGTTTTTAATCTTTTAATAGCATAGGCTAACTCAACTGAAGGAGAGACAGCTCCACCTGGAGAGTTTACATTTATTAAAACTCCCTTAACATTTATGTTATCACTAGCTTTATTGATTTTTTCTAATACCTCTGTCACATCTAAAACAGGTCCAATTAAATTAATTTGCACTAGGTTAGTTGGTGTTAAATTTTCTTCAGAACTTGGTGCAAATATTAAAAAAAGAATTAAAACAAATATCATCGCCTTGAAATGATTTTGAATGTAGCTAAGTGTAGATGTTATGGGAGAAAATAGTTTTTTAATAAAATTCATTAAATTTGCCTTTTGTAATTTTTGTATTATAGCTAAAGAATATTTATTTTATCAAAAAAATTTAGTATAATCACAAATGAAAAAAATTATTTTATATCTATTATTTTATTCTAGTGTTTTTGCCACATCTAATCTTGAGTGGCAAAAAGAAAATTCAGATTTGAGTTTAACATTTAATGAGGCTGTGAAGTACTGTAACAAGTTAAGTTTGTATGAAAAAAATGATTGGCGTTTAGCAACCTTAGGGGAGTTGACAGATTTATCAAAAAAAACTGCTTTTATAAAATCAGATAAACCGTATTATATCTGGAGCTCAACAGTATACAAGCACTTTACTAAAGCAGTATGGTTTGTAAGTTTTAGTGATTATTATCAGCATTTTAGTATAAAGACAAATAATTTACATGTAAAGTGTGTTAGAGGAGCTATATAGGTTATTTTTTTACTACTTTTCCATTTATATATATTTTAGATATATTATATCTATGAAGAATTAAATGGATAGCAAACTCATCATTTGGTTCACTATCTAAATCTAAAACTATCATATCAGCATTTTTACCCTCTTTTATCTCTCCCGTATTTAGTCCTAGTGCTTTAGCTGCATTGATTGTAACACCATCTATTAAAGACTGAGCAAATTTTAAAAGTGGAGCATCACTATGGGAAAACAATGATATCTTCATCTCTTCAAACAAATCTAATTTATAGTTTGAACTAAGTCCGTCTGTAGCAACTACCCAGTTTATATTTTTATCATTTAAATTTTTAATATTTAGAGTTTTATTGCCAAGCAATCTATTTGAAATTGGACAATGAATTACAGTGTGGTTATAATTTGAGATAGTTTCTAGTTCATCCTCATTTGCTTCAACTACATGGGTTAAAAGAGTATTATGTTGATTGAAATACTCTAAAAACTCCTTAGAATCACTTACGGCAGTTTTTTGTTTTAAAAGATTTTCAAAGAACTCTTTAAAGTCACCATTACTCTTATCTAACCAATCTCTCTCAGCTTTGCTTTCCATAAAATGAGCTGTAAGTTTTAGGTTTTCATTTTTAACAATTTGGAGTGCTTTTTTAATCAAAATAGGATGAACAGAATATGGTGAATGAATAGCAACA
>JAMOMX010000027.1 GCA_027066935.1 Sulfurimonas sp.
TATAAGCACTATAAAAATTTGTCTAAGGACGCTTAGATAAAAACTGCTTAATACATCAAGTATTAAGCCCCACAATTTATAACTAGAGGTAGCCTATGTTAAACACTTTATATTCTGGAAATCGTCTTCGTGTAGACTTTGCCAAAACTCCTCAACAGATTGAAGTTCCAAACTTACTTCAACTTCAGCAAAGTTCTTATGATAACTTTTTAATGATTGATAAAAAAGATAGATCTTCAAGCGGTATAGAAAAAGCTTTTCATTCAGCTTTTCCTATCCATGATGCTCAAAATAGATTAACTATCGAGTATATAGGAAGTGAGATAACTAAACCTAAATATACTATTCGCGAATGTATGGAACGTGGATTGACTTATTCAGTTTCACTAAGAATGAAAACTCGTCTTATCCTTTGGGATAGAGATGAAAATACTAAAGAGAAGCTTGGTGTAAAAGATATCAAAGAACAAAGTATATTTGTTCGTGATATTCCACTTATGACTGATAGAACTTCATTCATTATCAACGGTGTTGAAAGAGTTGTTGTAAATCAACTTCATCGTTCTCCTGGTGTTATTTTTAAAGAAGAAGAAGCTACTACAGTAGGAAATAAACTTATATATACTGGTCAAATTATCCCTGATCGTGGTTCTTGGTTATATTTTGAATATGACCCTAAAGATATTTTATATATGAGAATTAATAAGCGCCGTAAAGTTCCTGTAACTATTATGTTTCGCGCACTTGGTTACTCTAAACAAGATATTTTAAAACTTTTTTATCCGATTCAAACCATTAAGATGGTTGATTATAAATTTTCAGTTGATTTTAATCAAAATGATTATACTTCTCGTCTTAGTTATGATTTAACTGATACAAATGGTAAAGTTTTAGTAGCAGCAAGAAAGAGACTTTCAGTTAAAAAAGCTCAAAAATTTATTGATGATGGGTTAAAAGAGGTTGAGTATCCATTAGATATATTATTAGAGCGAAATTTAGCGGAGCCTATTATTGATCCAGAGACAGGTGAAATTCTTTTTGATACAATGACTAATATTGATGAGACTAAACTTAAAAAACTTTCAGAAATTGGTGTAACAGAGTTCAAAATCGCAAATGATTTAGCTGATGGTGTTGATGCTTCAATTATTAACGCTTTTAATGCTGATGCTGATTCGCTAAGACTTTTAAAACAAACTGAAGAGATTGAAGATGAAAATGATTTAGCTGCGATTCGTATCTATAAAGTTATGCGTCCAGGTGAGCCAGTAACTAAAGAAGCTGCTCATATATTTGTAAAACAACTGTTTTTTGATCCAGAGAGATATGATTTAACAGAAGTTGGTCGTATGAAAATGAATCATAAGCTAGATATGAACATACCTCCATATATGACAGTTTTAACACATGAAGATATTATTAAATCAGTTAAATATGTTATTAAAGTTAAAAATGGATTAGGTCATATTGATGATAGAGATCATCTTGGAAATCGTCGTATTCGTTCAATTGGTGAACTTTTAGTAAACGAGTTACATAATGGTTTAATCAAGATGCAAAAAGCAATCCGTGACAAACTCTCAACTATGAGTGGTGCTATGGAAGAGTTAATGCCTCACGATTTAATCAACTCAAAAATGATCACTTCAACAGTGATGGAATTTTTCTCAGGTGGACAACTCTCGCAGTTTATGGATCAAACTAATCCACTATCAGAAGTTACTCATAAGCGTCGTTTATCGGCTCTAGGTGAGGGTGGGCTTGTAAAAGAGAGAGCTGGTTTTGAAGTGCGTGATGTTCATCCAACTCACTATGGTAGAATTTGTCCAATTGAGACTCCAGAGGGTCAAAACATTGGTCTTATCAATACTCTTGCAACCTATTCAAAAGTAAATGATCACGGTTTTATTGAAGCTCCTTATAAAATTATGAAAGAGGGTACTGTTACAGATGAGATTGTATATCTTACTGCTACTCAAGAAGAGGGTGTTAAGATTGCGGCCGCTTCAAATAAATTGGATGAGAATGGTCAATTTATAAATGAGTTAATCTCTGTTAGAGAAGATGGTGAAATTCTCCTTAGAAAACCAAATGAGTGTGAATATGCCGACCTTTCATCTAGCATGGTTATTGGTGTTGCTGCTTCATTAATACCTTTTTTAGAACATGATGATGCAAATCGTGCTTTAATGGGCTCAAATATGCAACGTCAAGCAGTGCCTCTTTTAAAGCCTTATTCACCAATGGTTGGAACTGGTGTTGAGAAACTAGTAGCTCGTGATTCTTGGCAATGTGTGTCAGCTTCAAGACCTGGTAGAGTTGAAAAAGTAGATGGAAAACATATCTATATAATGGGTGAAGAAAATGATGAGATATATATAGATTATTATCCATTGCAAAAAAATCTTCGTACAAATAATAATACCTCTTTTGCTCAAAAACCAATTGTAAATGTTGGAGATATTGTAAAAAAAGGTCAAGTTATCGCTGATGGACCAAATATGGACCAAGGTGAGCTAGCTCTTGGTGTTAATGCTATGGTTGCATTTATGCCTTGGAATGGTTATAACTTTGAGGATGCTATTGTTATCTCTGAGCGTATGATTCGTAAAGATGCTTTTACTTCAGTTCATATATATGAAAAAGAGGTTGAAGCTCGTGAACTTAAACATGGTGTTGAAGAGATCACTCGTGATATCCCTAATGTTCGTGATGATGAGTTGGTTCACCTTGATGAATCAGGGATTATTAGAATTGGTACTAACGTTAGTGGTGGTATGATTTTAGTTGGTAAAGTTTCGCCAAAAGGTGAAGTTAAACCAACACCAGAAGAGCGTCTTTTACGAGCGATATTTGGTGAAAAAGCTGGTCATGTTGTTAATAAATCACTTTATTGTCCCCCTTCTATGGAGGGTGTAGTTGTTGATGTTAAAATCTTTACAAAAAAAGGTTATGACAAAGATGAGCGTGCACTTGCATTAGAAAAAGAGGAGCGTGATTATTTAGAGCGTGAGCATTATGACAGACTCTTGATGATTGATAAAGAAGAGATGTTAAGAATAGCTAAACTTCTTACTCGTGAAGCGTTGCAAAGTGATATAAAAATTGATGAGACAGAGTATAAGGCTGGAGATATAATTGATGCTACTGATTTAGTAGAAGTAAATCGTTTTGCTATGAATGCTATTGTTAAATCATTTAGTGAAGATATTCAATCTGAATACAACAAAACTAAAAACTATTTTCAAAAACAAAAGCGTATCTTTAGAGATGAGCATGAAGAAAAACTCACAATATTGGAAAAAGATGACATCCTTCCAAATGGTGTTGTAAAGTATGTGAAAATTTATATTGCAACTAAGCGTAAGCTAAAAGTTGGTGATAAAATGGCTGGTCGTCATGGAAATAAAGGTATTGTTTCTATTATCGTTCCTGAAGTTGATATGCCATATATGGAAGATGGAAGAAGTGTTGATGTATGTCTAAATCCACTTGGTGTTCCATCTCGTATGAATATTGGACAAATTTTAGAGATGCATCTTGGTATGGCTGGGCGTGAGCTTGGTAATCAGATTCAAGAAGAGTTTGAGACTAAACAAGCAGATTTTGTTAAAAATTTAAGAGAAAAAATAATATCTATTGCTGATGTAGCTGGCATGATGGATGCAGTTAAAGTTATTGGTGATATGGATGATGAGAAATTTTTACACTATGCTCGTGACTGGGCAAAAGGTGGAGTTAGATTTGCAACTCCGATTTTTGAGGGTGTAAATCAAGCAGAATTTGATAAACTATTTGAACTCGCAAAAATGGATCATGATGGTAAAACAGTTGTATATGATGGTCGTACAGGTGAGAAAATTAAAGAGCGTGTAAATATTGGATATATGTATATCCTTAAACTACACCATCTTGTTGATGAAAAAATTCATGCTCGATCAACTGGACCATACTCACTTGTAACTCAACAACCAGTTGGTGGTAAGGCACTATTTGGTGGTCAAAGATTTGGTGAGATGGAAGTATGGGCGCTAGAAGCTTATGGAGCATCAGCAGTTTTAAAAGAGATGTTAACTATTAAATCTGATGATGTTGATGGGCGTGTTCGTGCTTATAAAGCAATTACAAAAGGTGAGTTAGTTCCACCTTCTGGAATTCCTGAAACACTATTTGTATTAACTAAAGAGCTTCAAGCATTAGCACTTGATGTAGAGATTTTTGACGAGGTGGAAGACGATGAGTAAATTAGTAGCAATTGAAGTAACTGAAAATAATAGACCAAAAGATATTAAGAAACTACAATTTCGTCTTGCATCACCCCAAAAGGTTATGTCTTGGTCAAATGGTGAGGTTAAAAAACCTGAAACTATTAATTATCGTACACTTAA
>JAMOMX010000028.1 GCA_027066935.1 Sulfurimonas sp.
AACAAGTCGTTATAATCTGATCCACTTAAGTCGGGCTTCTGCGGGTACAGCGGTTTATGGTATAGTTTTGTGCTTTAAATATCCTCGTGCTAGTTTTCCAGTGGAACAGCTAAACGAGGCGTTATGTGTCTGCGACGCTAAAGCATAAGTACAAGCACCAAAAACTGTGAAAACTTATTATGGAAATCAAATGAAAAAGTATCATTATGAAGTTAGATATAAGTTTTCAAAGCTCTTTAATACGTTATGGCGTATGGCTATCCTTTTTCCAGCTTTGCTTGGTATTCTATATTATGTTTTAAACTATAAGATGAATAGTCCATTTCCCCTTTGGATAGTTCTTTTGGGGTCTTTTTCTATTATTTTAATATTGCTTTTAATTAGATTTATCGGGTATAAAGATTTCAAGAAAACTGATACTTATTCTTTTTATATTACGGATGAGAAAGTTATTAGTGAGCATCCTTTAGGAGCTAACCATGACCTTTCATATGAAATAAACATATCAGATATTGTAGTGTTAAGCTCTTATGCATCCAGCTCACCAAGCTACGGAGTTTTTAGAATTCAAACTAAAAATGGTAATATATATAAGGTGTCGGGTAATTATGTTAATGCTGGGAAGGCATTAAAAACAATTCAATCAATCCGTCCAGATTTAAGTATAAACCGGCAACATTTACAGGGTAGTTAATTGGATTCAATAAGAAAAATGAAAAAAACATAACAAGCCAACTAAAGAAAGGACTTGCGAAAGCGGGGCTTCGCATTAAGTAATTTAGTTTCGGTTTAAATTGTGCTAGTTTTAAGTTCGCACAAGTTAGTTTCGCAAGCCCTTTGTTGGGGCGTTAGGCTACCAAGTTGATACGCTTATATTAAATTAACCGATATTTAACTTGATAACAATTAAGGATAAATTCGATGGATAATCAACGATTAGAAATCTACTATAACTTTTTCGATGATTCTCACTCAATGAATGCGGTTATCCGCAATAAAGCTGAGTCAGAGCTATTAGGTTTATTTATTGAAGTTGCCTTAATTTTAGGAATTGACGTAGAAATTGAGTCAGTAGCACATGAAGAAGGAAGCCTTAAAGAAATATGGGAAATTATAGGTAAAAATAGTAATCAAATAAATATATTATTAGTGATTATTACCGTAATTTTATCTCGTGCTCCATTACAGACTAATGACAACAACTTTTTAGAAAAAGAATTGACCAGTTTAAGCATTGAAGAAAAAAAGCTTAATATTAAAAAGCTCCGCTTAGAAATAAAAAAGGCCGATATAGATACCAATTTAACTCATAGAGCCACAGAAGTAATTAACATAAGCCCAAGCGTGCTAGTACAACGTTCAAATTTTTATAAACAATTGTCTTCATATGATAAAATAGAATCCATAAGAATAGCTTCTAGTACACCTACACAAAAAGAAATAATAGTTCGTAGAAAATCATTTGGAGAGTTTACTTTCAAGAGAAACTCTTTAGCACTGAAAGAAAGTAATAATCTAAAAATCTCAATCTCTGAAGAAGAATTTCAGACAATATTACATGCTGCATTAATTGTTTATGTTGATAGTATAGATCAGTCTATCTCTTTGTTTATTAATGAATTAAGTATCAATGATGATTTAAGAAATGAATTAATAACGATACCATTTGTTAAGTCTGAAGGAAGCGATTCTATTGATCAGCTAATGGTATCACTTAAAGTTCAGTTAGAAAGTATCAGGAAAAATAATACGTCCTCTTGGAGGATGAAGATGATTGATTATTTAGGTTCTGATTATTCAACTGAACTGTGTTTAATGACAATGGATCTAGTTGCCAAATATATGATGGAATTTGATATAGCTCCACGCGGAGTAGATAACTATAAAGTTAGATATTTTATGGGGATTGCAATCATAGAACTAAGTATTAAACATGGTGTTGGACTTCCATTAGAGCAAAAAGCTCAAACTGTAATTTCACAATTAATGTTAGTAATCGTCATGAATCAAACGCTTAAAGTAGATGTTCCAACAGGGTTACCGAATAACATGTTTAATAAAATCACCAAGACACTCATGAAACATCCAAATGGTGATCCAATACAATTATATTATGGTCAATATGGACTGTATTCAATTTTCAAAAATGTATATGTGCAACATAGAACTTGAATGAATTCAGCATCTGATATAAAAGCCTAACAAGCCAATTAATTTGAACGCCTAAGTCTGGCTTCTTTTTCAAGCACCGTCTTGTGTTATAGTTTTGATGCTCTAGGAAGTTCGTGCCAGATTTTCGGCGATCAAATTATTGGGGCGTTAGGTTAAAAAAAGGCATTACCTCTTCTCGTACAAAAGTGCTAAAAGTGGGGGGGTGTACTTTAAAAGAGAATAAGAAATGAAGGATTTAGCTCCGTATATATTACTTCGCACAAACACGGATAAAACTACAGATGTTCAAGTTAATGATTGGGAACTATTCGATTTCATAGAGGATTATCTTATTGAAGATTGTGATATTGAATACGAATATTTTTCTGAATCAAAGGAAGAAGAAAATACGTTTTATATCATGCACTTTGCAAGTAAATATAAGGCTACAAAAATTGAGAGTTTTCTTTCGAAGCTAAATTTAAAAGAAATAAAAGAAATATACTTGCTTAATAATTCACCAATACCAGAATAGGATTCTTTAATGTGAAGCAAAATTGTAACGTATGGAATACCCTTCATGATGGAGTAATTACAAACATTGAAGGTAATGTTGTTGGAGACTTGAGCTTAACAATACAAATTGATTATTTAGCAAAACGTCTCTCAGGCTCTTATGACTCTGTCAAAATAAAGCTACATGAATGTTCTGTATTTAATTATGAGCTTTATGATTCAAAAGAAGAAATTAAACAATTTAAATCACTAGAAGAAATAAAAAAACAACAACCAATTCTTTTAAGTTGTGAGTGCGAAAAAGGAGTACTCTTGATTGCGTGTGCATCTGGCATAATTAAGTGTAAATATGCTTCAAGTGAACTATTCCTGCTAAATAATAAAAAGATTTCGTATCAAATATTATCAAGTGAATGTGAGTTATATTGGGACGAATGGGAAAAAAAGGCATAATAAAACCTAACAAGCGCTTTAATTTGACGGGCTAACTCAGGGCTTCTCATCGTTCTGTAGTTTTGCTTAACTTTATCGTATGATTGAGTGCAGTTATGTTAGACCGCCCGACAACTTAAGCGGGCGTTAGGTCTCTGCGAGGCAAAAGCATAAGTACAAGCATTTACAGAAGCTTTACCCTCATACAAAACCATGTAAAAGTGGGGGAGTGCGATTAAAAAATCAAAAAAGAATAAATATAAGCTAGTATGAAGAGAGATCATAAAAATATAGGAGAAAGAAATGACAATATTTAGTATTTTAGGTTTAGCTGGGGCAATGCTATTACTAGCAATTACTCCAGGTCCAGGAGTATTTGCTACAGTTGCAAGGGCATTAGCTTCTGGTTTTAAACACGCATCTTTGGTTGTTGCTGGTATTGTTGTCGGTGACTTAATATTTCTTTTATTAGCTATTTATGGCTTATCAGCAATGGCTGATGTTTTGGGTAGCTTTTTTACAGTGGTAAAATATTTAGGTGGTACATACTTAATCTGGATAGGTTACAAAATCTGGACAGCAGAACCTAATAAAACTGTGATAGAGGGCGTTAAGGAGCTATCGTGGAAAAGTAATTTTTTTAGTGGCTTAGCTATTACTCTTGGCAATCCAAAAGTAATATTATTTTATTTAGGTTTTTTGCCAACATTTGTAAATTTGAGTGCTTTATCAACATTTGATGTAGTAATAATTGCAATCGTAGTTTCTGTTGTCTTAGGTGGTGTAATGCTCGGCTATGCTTATTCTGCTACAAGGGCAAAACAATTATTTAAAAGTGAAAAAACAGAGAGAAAAATGAACCGTATTGCTGGGGGAGTTATGATGACAACTGGCACAGTTCTAATTGCAAAAGCATAAAGACTAATTACAAACAAGGTAAGAGTGTATGTTTTTCAATCTCCGAATACTATAAAAAAACACACAAAAAACGTTTGCAATATTTTTTGGTATACTTGGTGTTAAACTGGCAATGACAGATCGTTAAATCATTGAAATATATAATAAAACCTAACAAGCCAATCAAAATAGGACTTGCGTAAGTCGGGCATCTCAGGCTTTAAATAATGTGCAATTAACGCAAGCCCTTTATTGGGGCGTTAGCTGCCCTTACGGGGATTTCTTGCTGAGTAAGCTTTTATAGCTTTAAAATAGCTGTTTTCCCTATGTCACCCCCCCTTATTTTCGATGATTTGTACGTATAAAACGTCGAAAAAGAGGGG
>JAMOMX010000029.1 GCA_027066935.1 Sulfurimonas sp.
TCTCTTGCAAGTAAAAGTCTAGGATACATAAAACTAAGCCAACCACTATGGGTTTTTGCCCCTTGTATATTTTCAATATAATCTATATACTCATTATCATATCCCAGCTCCTCAAGAGTCTCTTCTGTTGAATTTGTAAAGTTATCATTATAAACAAAAGCATCATTTTTAGTGTTGTAAGGAGGATCAATATATATCATCTTTATAGCTTCAAAATAGTTTTGCCGAAGTATCTTTAAAGCATCAAGATTATCCCCTTTTATAAGTATATTTTCTGTTGTATCCCAATCTTTACTGTTATCATCATTTAAAGGTTTTAAAACTTTATAGTTTTTAGAAAATGCTTTATAATAAGCCTCTTTTTTACCAACCCAATTTAAACCATAACCATCTTCTCTTATCTCAGCCTTACTAGGGTCTAAACTCAATTGCAACTTTTGAGGGTCAATTACATATTTACCATCTTCATCAATACTTACAGCATGAGGAAACTGCTTTTTCAAGAGTTCATAGTTTATATCATTGATGCTTTTTTCATTGATAACATTTTCTTTTTTCAAGATACTACCTTTAATAATAAGAGATGAGTTAAGTTTGATTTATTGTAACAAAATGAATATAAATCATTCAAAGTAAAACACCTGTTTTAACAAACTCATTAATCCTATCAAAATCTTCATCTGATACATCATCTTCAAGCTTTAGAACATATCCATAATAATATAAAGCATAAAAAATTTCTTTATTTTCATCAAAAACTTTACTTAATTTTTGATAATAACCCTCACTCATTTCCACACCATTATTATCTTTTCTCTTTTTAGTAATATGCGTAAACATAGCATGTATAAATTCTTTATGAGGTAGTTTTTGGTGTACATCTTGTGGTGCAATTTTAAGAAAATAATCTGCTAAAGCAAACAACCCCTCACCTTCATAATACTTCCCTAAAACTTTATAGAGTTTTTTATCATTATTTTTTTCAAGTATTGTATAATCAAGCACAAAATGATTTTTTATAAAGTTTATTGTTACTAATGTCAAAGTTCTTATGGAATCACTGTTATAACCATTTTCAATCCATTCCAAACAATTATCCAACACTTGTATATAAAATCTTGCATTCAGTTCACCTGACTCTTGTATGGCTTTTAATATTTCTTCTTTATATGCACTCAATAGTACAGAATATTTTTCATCATCAAAGATTGATGCAAATAACTCTTCAACAGATGGCTTAAAATAAAAAAACTTATTGATGGTTTTCTCTTTTACTTCTCTAAAACTTTTTGCTTTAGCACCTCTAAAAACTTCATCATTTAATATAACAATAACCTTACATTTCATCTCTAATGCAAGATTACTTATAAAACCAAACAGCTCATTTAAATCAATTTTTTTGGATATTCTCTCAAAATCATCAAAACAGACTATTCCACCATCTCTTAATCTATTTTCCCCTTTATAACTTTTAAATAAATTAACTAAATTTTTAGCAACATTTACAGCTTTACCAATATCAATATCACTATTTGACATACTAGCCAAAGCATCAAAACCAAAAGTTGAAATCTCATTTGATACTACATTGTCAATATTTGAAGCTTTTATGAAAACTTCTTGTTTTATACTTTGAATAGTATCCTTACCATATAAACTAACATATACACAAGCTTTATTATTATCCTTTAAATAGTTTTGCAATGACGGTTCAAGTTCATGTTGCCAAAAATGTGTTTTACCAGCACCCCAAGCACCAGATAACATAACAGTTTTACCGTTATTATCTTTATTTACTAAAAATGAAGTTTCCGAGCCAATTAAATATTTTTTTAATGATTCAAGATTTGACATAATTACATCCTATGAGTTTTAATCATATTAGCATAAAATTAAATTAAACCATAAAAACATTTCATTTTGAAATAAAAAGACTAGATAAGAGAAGGGACAAAACTGTGCCAAAATTCTTTCAATTCGTAAACAGTATGGATAAACATTTTTAGTTAGTAAAAATTAAATTATTAAAAGTTATTGTAAAATAAATAAATGTAGATTCAAATTTGCGAAATTTATGGTGACAAGAGGGGGACTCTACCCCTAGACCTCCGATAAGATTCGTATTGGAACCCATATTGGCACTAATGTTTAAATTTTTCTTATCTGCTCTGTTAATTTATGAATTTCGTACTGCATGAGCCGACCCTATTCGGACAGCCAGCCGATTAACATTCGGACACTCAGCCGAAGTTGATTCGGACAGCTAGCCGATTTGCATTCGGACAATTTTGAAAAGGTAAAGTGGGTTTTAAAAAAGTTTTTGACTCCATTTTATTTATTGAAAATACTATTCCCATTACTTATCGTTTTGTTTGTCTTCTCAATGCAACTATAAAATGATAAAATATAAAACCAGAAACAGCTTTATTAAGTAGCCAAATGTGTATATAACTATCTTTATCATCAGGAAGTTTCAGGCTCATAAATTTTGCAATATCTCCAACCTTCCCAAACTCATAATGGTTAATAATCAAGGCAAGTGCAATGATTATTGCCAAATGTTGTAAAATATAATAATTCCTTTTTTTAGTAGAGCCGAATTCTTTTCTATGTGTATAAATAAAAACCCCAATTATCCATAAGACAATAAGTATAATTATTGAAAAACTAATTTGCTCTATACTGTATCCAGCTTTAGATATATTTAAATAAATATAAAATCCAAGATTACATATTATAAGCCATAAAAAGGGCAAAAACCAACTCTGTCCAAAATTTGATATTTTTTTACCCATGAGAAAAACAAATTTTTCTTGCCACCAATTTGAAAACCAAGGTTTTTTATCAAGGTTTTTTTCATATTCTTTCATCTCCATGACATAAAAGTTATTTGCATCTATATGATTTCCCTGTTTATCATTTACATATTTCAATTGCCTAAAAATATCTCTTTTGGCATTAATATCTAAAACTTTTCCCCACTCTATAGAGTTTAAGTATGCATCAATAAAGGAGGTTTTACTAATCGACTTTTTGGCATTTTCAATATCAAAATCGTTAAAATAAGTATTTTTAAACTCTATACGGTCACAAATAAATTCATCCATTACTCTTATATGATGAAACTGTATATATTTTGCATCTTGTGATATTTTTTTAAGTTTTAATACATTTGTATCTATTCGTTCAAATAAAACTTTTGAATTTTCTATGAAATCAATCTTATGTAATGATAAGTTTTTCAATTCTAATTGTTTTACGAATATATTTTCAATAATTGCTTCTTGAATTCTCAAAGCATTTATTTTTGTTATATTATCATAATTATAAGAGTTATTTATAACTAATTGATCAATTTTTGTATGCCAAAAATTTATATTTTCAACATTACTTCTATCCAGATTAGAGATTTGTAACGCTTTGTATGCTGACGTAAATATTACAAGTTCAGGTGTAAATTTGATATCAATTTTTACATTATTATCAGGAGTTTGTAAATTATTTATTTCTATTTTTTGTCGAAAATCACCATAAAACTCAATATTACCTTGATGTTTATTTCCTCTCAATTCAATAGGTTTATGAAATGTACCAAAAATTAATTTTATTTCAAATTTCCCATGAAAAATACATTGAGAAAAGGAAAATGCATTTTTTATATCAACAGCATCAAAACTTTCTATTTTAAAATTATCTAAAAAAATACAATTATTAAAATAGTAGTGTGGTATATCATAAGACAAATTAGAAATATTTTTTAGAGGTGGGATAATACAATTTTTGATAGAAGGAACTCTTTCATTTATATTATCATTCCATATCGTTAAAATATCGTAAATTGAGTGATTTTTAGAATCTGCGATTATAACTATTTGGTTAAGCTGTTTCCAAAATTCATTTACTTTATTACCATCCCATTTTTCATTGTCTACCCAACCATTATTTTCATTTTTATCACAATGAAAAATACACTCTTCTTCATTTCTATATACTTCCAACTCACAATATTGATGACTACATATTTGAGACAATTGGTATTCCTTTTAATATTATTATCTTTATTTTAACATAATAATATGCTATTTTATAAATTCTAACGATAAGTAAGAAAAAGGGACAAAACTGTGCCAAAAAGACCTCTGACCCATAGAGCCAGTATGCACAAGAAATTTATTCAAGTAAAAAGTAGGTTGCTTAAAAGTATTGGTAAATAAATAAAAGTAGATTCAAATTTGCAGATTCAATGGTGACAAGAGTGAGACTTGAACTCACGACCTCCGGCTTATGAGACCAGCGCTCTAAACCAGCTGAGCTACCTTGCCACAAATTTGAAAGTGGATTTTAGCTTTTTAATCCTTATCGTTTCTTGAA
>JAMOMX010000030.1 GCA_027066935.1 Sulfurimonas sp.
GTATGCTTTTTTCATAAGATACACTTTAGTTTTAACATGAAAAGCTAAACGAAGAAAATCTCCAATTTTATCGCGTCTTTTTTCTAGTCTAATCAACCCACCCAATATATTTTTTATTTCATTTACATCACCCCTAAGTGCAGCTATCTCACATCTCTCAGCTATATCATGCCAGTGTTTATTTAATAATATTCCAAGTTCAGTATCATAAAGCATAGGATGCTTATCTATCGATTCATAACACTCTTTAAAATTATTTTGCTCATAATGAGCTTGTAGTTCCTCTAAATGATTACACTCTTTATAAAGAGTATTTACTTGACGCTTCAGATGTACAATGTTGTTTATTTTATCAAGGGTTTTTCTAGCAGATTTAAGATTTCCTAGATAAATAAATTTTTCAATATCTAAAACTTGTTTATCTAGTTCTTTATTTAATCTATTATAACTTGGGGTTTGTTGCAAAAGTTTGTTTCTTGAAGCAAGTAATGAAGCTTTTGTATAATCTTTTTTATTTGCAGCAACAATAAATTGAATAAACTCTTCGTTTTGTTTTAAGATTAGCTCAATCATATCTCGCTTTGCTGTTACGGTAATATATTCATTCAAAAGAGCTTTTGCATTATGATCTTGACCTAAAAGGAGTTGCCTTTGAGCATTTTGAAATATATATATCCAGTTTTCTTCCATCTTTTTATAAATAGGAGTATTTTTAAACTCAGGAAATTTAACACACATCGCATAAGCTAAAGCTATCTTTTTTTCTAAATATAGTACTTTAAAACGGTTATAGCTTTTAAAAGCAATAAATAAAGAGTTTATCTCTTTTTGTTTAGATGGGAGTTTTTTAAACATATTTGTCAGTTCAGTGGCATGTGTTATGTTTTGATTTATAAGAGCTTGTGTAGCATCATTATATATTTTACTATATAGTGAGTTTAATTTTAAATGTTCAGGTGTATTTTGAAGCATTGGCTCACGCTCTACTAATTCAAATGCTTTGTCTAGAGAGTTATGAAGCATAAGAGATTGAAGTTTTTTAATGCTTGGTAATTTTACTTTTGCAATGGTGCCATCTTTTAAAGATACGATAATTGTTTCATCATCTAGGGTAGCTATTCTTGTAACTATCTCTTTAAATGTTACATATTTATTATGGACAACCTTATGATTTACAATGTCTATAATGGTTATATAGTTTGTATTTGAGCAAAGCATTATAAAGTTAGGATTTGGCATTAGAGATATTTGCCTTATTCTATTTAATGGGGTATCAATCTCTTTTAAAAGTTTTTTATTTTTTATAGAAAATATTTTAACAACGCCATCAAAGTTACCACTAACTAAGGTATTTTTATCTAAAAAACAAAGAGCATTTGTGCGAGAGATGCCATTATTTAGGGCTATCTTATTTGCACGAGAGTAAATATCCATAACTATTATTGTACCACCAAAACCACTTGTGGCAAGCTTGTTTTCATATATAGCAAATGCACTTACAAAATTTTGTCTTATTTTTGCTTTGTCTGCTACTTCATATGGAAAAGAACATAATCGTGCAAGTAAAGAGCCATTGTCAAATCTGTATTGAAGAACCCTGCCATTTTTACTTCCAGCAATTAAATGTTGAGAACTTTCATCAAATGTAAGAAGTTGTATTGATTCCCCATCAGTCGTAATGGTTTTAAGTATTTTTTTTGATTCAAGATGAACTATGTATATAACTTTATCATTTGCAAAAGCAAGGAGTTGACCACTATTATCAAAACAAATAGCAGTAGTAGATGAGTTTAGTTTTTCATTTGAGAAGTTTAATTTTACAATATATTCATCAGAGGAACATATTTTAGCACCATGAAATTTTGTTGCAAATGCGAGTTGAGAATCTTGAAGAACTTTCAGTGATGTGATAAATGATCTAGCTTTAAGACAATCTAAAATTTCAGGCATTTTTACTCCGCAGCACCATAATACAGTTTAGTAATTAAAAGTTGAATACTTATTTTATTGTTCCATTCATTTTTATTAACGCTATAGCTACATGTTAGTTTTCTATCTTGGGGAATCTCTAAAACTTGTTTAAAGAGGATAAGTTCTAATGTTTTTCTCTCATGAGGATTTTGTCTAATAACGATTTTAGAATGATTTTTTTCTTTTCCAAAAGTTTTTACTTCAACTATTTGTGCATCTTTTATTAGAAAAGTTGGACGAGGATTTGCTTCTCCAAAAGGCTCAAAATTATCAAATATATTTAAAAGTTCTAAATCAATTGATGAGGTTTCTAGCATCCCTATAATGTTATCTTTTGGGATAAAGTCTTTTTTATCTATCTTTAGAGCACTCTGATTAATAGCATCTGAAAACAGTTTTATATTTGCCACCTCAAGCCCAAGACCAGCTGCCATCTTATGTCCACCAAATTTAGTTAACAAGTGTTCATTTGCTTTTATAAGCTTGTAAATATCAACATCGCCAACACTCCTAGCACTCCCTTTAGCTACACCATTTTCAATACTAAGCACTATGCTAGGTAAGCCAAATTTATCGACCAATCTAGCTGCAACAATTCCAACAACACCCTCATGCCAGTTCTCCCCACAAGCTACTATAACTTTTTGATTGTTATTAGATTTTACATACTCTATTGCATCTTTAGTTGTTTGTGCTTCGGTATCTTTTCTTAAATCATTTAATTTGTTTAAAAGCTCAAATTGCTTATAAGCTTTGTTAGTATCAGTAGCAGTAAAAAACTCTAAAGCAATAGAAGCATCTTCAAGTCTACCTGCTGCATTTATGCGTGGTGCTATTTGAAAAGCTATATCTTCACTACTAAGAGTTGATTTATTGATAAAATCACGAATTATGATAGAGCTTGGACGAGAAGAGTTCATTAAAACTTTTAAACCCTCTTTTACAAGTGTACGATTGATGTTGATAAGAGGCATAATATCTGCGATTATTGCAATTGCCAATATATCTAAAAAAGCACGCATATCTATGTTGAGGTTTAACTCTTTTTTTACTAAAGCTAAAAGTAACCATGCAACCTGAGCGCCACAAATTTCACTAAAAGGATACTCACATGTTGGAAGTTTGGGATTTACTATTGCATAAGCATGTGGAAGTTCATGTGATGGAGTATGATGATCGCTAATAATTAACTCAATACCCCTTTTCTTACAAATTTCAGCAGCCTCTATAGCAGAGATACCATTATCTACAGTGATAAGTAAATCTACATCAATTCTCTCTAATACGCTTGGTGAAATACCATATCCATCTTTAAAACGATTTGGAATAATTGCTTCAATAGGGTATGGAATTTGCCTAAAAAAATCAACCATAATAGCAGTTGAAGCAACACCATCTACATCATAATCTCCAACAAGGGCTATTTTTTTATTTTCCCTTATAGCTTGTGCTATTTTTTTAGCAGCTTTAGGGGCATCATGAAGTAGAGCAGGGTTTGGAATTTGTGATAATTTTTTCTCTTGTGTAATAAATCTTTGAGAGAGAATTTCAAAAAGTGTTTGTTTTGTGAGAGTTAGTGGGTTTGTCATAGTATCTGTTTAGATAGTTCAATATCTGGAAGATTATTTATCATCTCATTATATGTTTTATATTTTTTAAGTGTTTGAGTGACTATCTCTAGTGGCTCTTCATATATCTTTTCTAAATCAAATTCATTTTCTTCTAATTCAAATGCTAACTTTTCAACAGGTGGATTAAATTGTGCATCTACACCCTTTTTGTTTCCCCTTGGGTCTACTTTGTACCAACCGTAATCTTTTAAATAAATTGCATTTAAACCATGAAGACAATAGATATCTTTTTTGTACTCAGAGCAACTCAATCTTTGGTAGCAAAATCCAGTAGGGATATTGTTGGCTCTTAACAATGAAGCCAATAGATGACTTTTAGCATAACACCAACCAGTCTTATATTTTAATACATCACTTGCTTTACAAGTGGTGATATTATCTTTAGAATCTCCACTATGATTAATATTATCTCTTACATAAATAAAACAATTTTTTGCTATTTCAGTATCTGTTTCACAGTTTTTTGATAATTTAATTGATAATTTTTGTATCTCTTGATTTGAGTAATCTATAATATTTGTTTCTTCTAAAAATTTTGTCATTTTTTGTATTCCTTTTGCTTATAATATTGCCTTTGCTATCTCATTTCATCGAATTTATCTAGAAAAAGGAGTAAGAAATTTAAAATATTGAGTAGTTTAGCCAACTACTCAGCATTCAATGATGCTTTAACAAAAGCTAAAATAGATGGATTTGGAGTTTGAAGTCTTGAAGTAAATTCAGGATGAAA
>JAMOMX010000031.1 GCA_027066935.1 Sulfurimonas sp.
TTTTTTAACCGAGATTCAAAACAACCTGGTTCTGCTCTTACCGTAGTTATGGAAGGATCTCGTCCTATTATTTTGGAGGTTCAAGCACTAGTGAGTGAATCACATACACCAAATTCAAAAAGACAAGCTACAGGATTTGATAACAACCGCTTAAATATGCTCTTGGCATTACTAGAGCGCAAACTAGAAATCCCTCTTTCTGGATATGATGTATTTATAAATATAACTGGTGGTATTAAGATAAGTGAAACATCAGCAGATTTAGCGATTTTAGCTGCAATTATAAGCAGTTTTCGTGATCGTGCAATCTCTAAAAAAACAATTTTTTTAGGAGAGGTCTCTCTTGTTGGGGATGTAAGAGAGGTGTTTGGATTAGATGTTAGACTAAAAGAAGCAAAAATGCAAAATATATCAAAAGTTCTTTTAGCTAAAAAACCACTTGAAAAAACTACTATAAAAACTTTTATTGTTGATGAAGTAACAAAACTTTTAGAGTGGTACTAAATTTAAAATCGATTTTAATATAATATGTGTATAATGTGTTAATTAAATATTTTAAAGGTTACAGATGATTGATGCTGAATACAGAAGTGAAGAGAGATTCGCTAAGTTATCACTTGCTTATGAGGGCGCTGAAGAAAAAAATAGAGTTGATAAGTGTGTTGAAAAAATAATAGCAAAACACAGTATAAAGCCAGAAATATATACATGTTGCATCTCTAATGGAAGAGAAGTTTTAGTCGTTGAGTATCACGATGACACGGATCGTGAATCTGGTGTAATTTTTGAAGAGATGATGAAAGAATTAGATATTAAATGTTGCGATTAGTAAAAATAATTTCATAGAGTCCGATATACCAAAATAATATACTAAAAATAAATTGAGGAAGATTTGATGGCTGAAGAAGAAAAAGAAGAAAAAGAAGAACAACAAGAGGGAGGCAAAAAAAAGTCTAAGATGCTAATGATGATTATCATTGGTGTAGTAGTTCTTATTCTTATCATAATTGGTGTAGTTGCTGTACTTTTAATGGGTGGAGATGATGAACAAAACATATCAAATCAATCACTTCAAACAACAGAATCTTCATATACTCAAAAAAAGAAAAGAAGATCCTCAGCTCTTGAAGATTCAAGAAAATTAAGTGAGATAGGTATACTTTATCCACTAGATACATTTACTGTAAATCTTAAAAGTGACGCAGGTAGAAGATACCTAAAAGCTACTATATCTTTAGAGTTAAGTGGTGAAGAATTAAGCTTAGAATTAGATGCTAAAGCCCCTGTCTTAAGAGATAGAATAATTAGAATCTTAACATCAAAAACTCTTGAAGAGATATCTTCTAAAAAAGGCAAACAAAAAGTTTCTGACCAAATTATGGATACTTTAAATGCTATAGTCTCTGATGGAAATGTTCAGGGTATATACTTTACTGAATTTGTTATTCAGTAGATGATAGGTATCGATTTAGTTAAAACTTCGCGCATAAAACGCCTTATAGAGCGTTTTGGCGATAAAGCACTTCAAAAATTTCTCTCTCAAAATGAAATTAATCTAATTAAAAACCATAAAACCGCAGCTGGATTTTGGGCTACAAAAGAAGCATGTTCAAAAGCTTTAGGTGTTGGCATAAGTAAAGAGTGTAGTTTTTTTGATATAACTATATCTAAAACAAAAAAAGGTGCACCAAAATTAATACTATCTAAAAAACTAATAAATGATTTTAATATTAAAGATACAAGTGTATCGATTACTCATGATGGAGAGTATGCTATAGCAGTTGTAGCAATAGAGGTATTTTAACCGCTAATATATCTGAACTCATGAACTTTATAAATCATTTTTACTAACGCTCATTTTCATTTAAATTTTTTTTCATCTTTCCATCTTTCATCTTTAAAAATGCTAAAAGACCAAATGTAACCCCAATAGCGATTAATGCAACTCCCCACATATCTTCACGTTGCCAAGCCATAATAATCCAGCAAAAATCAGCAAACAGATAAACAGCTACAGCCTCATATATCTTTCCTCTAAATGTTAAATAAGCACCAATATTTAAAAGAATTCCACCAATTACTGCAAAACTAATCATGATATCTCCTTGATATTTTGAGTTTTAATTATCCAAATAAAATATATGCCACCAACAATAAATCCACATCCAATAATAGATGTAATAAAAGGTAAAGAAAAATCTAGCGAAGCTAAATAACCAATCATAAATGATACAAACGCACATGCGCTTAAAAACAACATATCATTATACGCAACTATTCTTCCATAATATTTTTTATCTATGTTTTTTTGCAAAAGTGTATATGTATATGACCATAATGTAGTTGTAAAAAGTCCAACAATCACACTTGCTGCCAGTGATAAATAAAAACTCTCCATCACATATGCCCATAACCAAACAGCAAATGCTTGGGCTATAAACACATAAATCAAACCTTTATTATTTGTAAATTTTCCTAAAATCATTGGTCCAATTACTAATCCAACTGCACGAGAAGCGTGAAGTAGTCCCAATGCTAAAGATGTAGCAATTATGCTTGCATAATATTTATCAACCATTAAAGCAACTAATGCATCAAAAGCGGTTAATCCAACAAACGCGTGTAATATCATAAGGTGCAGTGCATGTGGAAATAGTTTCAGATATCTAAATGTATCACGCATCATCTCCACAAAACTCTCTTTTGATTTTTCAAACTCAACCTGTATATCTAATCTATAAAGCAAAATAAAACACATAACAAATATAAAGGCATCCAATATAAATGCTATTTTAACACCTACATAATAAACTACAAAACCACCCAAAGCCATCCCAAAGGTATATGATAGTGACCAAATAATAGAGTGAAGTTCATTTGCATGTTGTAGTTTATTTCCATGAAGAATTTTTGGTAAAAGTGACATCTCAGTTGTAAAATAAAAAGAAGCTGCTGCCATTTTTATAAATATAAGGATATAGAGTAGGTTTAAATCTTGTATATTATCTACAAAAATCAAGAAAAAAGTTGCAAATATTTCAAATATAATTAAAATCAATAAAAGTTTTTTTGGTTTCATATTATCAATTATAGGTCCACTAAATGGTGCCTGAATAACTCCAGCCAAAAAGTGCAACATAGCAACAAAAGCTATCACTTTAACTGATACATCCATATCAAGCAAAAGTGTATATATCGCAACATTACTAAACCATGCGCCAAAATATGCCATAAGCTGAATAATTGATAATCTTTTTAATACTGGTTCTGATTTTAAGAGTTGCATATATTTATTCATAAGTGCAAGATTAGCATAAAAAGCAGTGTAAACTTTTCTAATAAGTAAAATTTATAATACCCACAAGGAAATCAAACAACTTTTTGTAAAGTTTAATTCTCAAAAGAGTAAAAATAACCTTTTTATTAAAATATATTGATAATGGCAAGCATACTTTTGATTTAAGTCAATTTTTATTAAAGTTATTTTTTGTTTAGTCGATGTCTTTAGATATAATTATTCTTTTTAAGATAAGGAGTTAGTCATGGATGGCATAGCAAATGTTGCAAGACAGCAACAATCTCAGGTAAGTTTAAGTGAAGTTCAAGGAAGAGCAACTCAACAAACACAACAGCAAACTCAAAAAACAGATGTGGTAAAAGAGTTACAAAAAGAAGTTTCTACAAAAGAAATTAAATTAAATTCTAAAGAGCAAGTGCAAGATTTAGTAAATCAACTAAATGAGGCAATGGCACCAATGAACACAAATTTAAAATTTGGTGTTGATTCTCAAGATATATTTTTTGTATCTGTTGTTGAGTCTGAAACTAATAAGATGATAAGAAGGTTTCCAGCAGAACAAGCAGCTGATTTTCTTCCGAAGATGCAAGAAGTGACGGGAATGTTATTTGATTCAAAAGGGTAAAATCACCCTTTTAAATAATAGATGTATCACTTTTTATTCTTAACTTTTTCACTTCAAATACAGCTCTTTAATATTACTAACCGAATTTTAATCTATTTTATTATATAATCGCGACATTTATTTTGTATCATAAGGTTTATAATGAAAACAGTCAAAAAAGTAGTACTCGCATACAGCGGAGGATTGGACACATCTATCATACTAAAGTGGCTACAAGAAGAGTATAATGCTGAAGTTATCACCTTTACAGCTGATTTAGGTCAGGGTGAAGAGGTTGAACCAGCTCGTCAAAAAGCACTAGAAAACGGCATAAAACCTGAAAATATTTTTATTCTTGATGTTCAAGAAGAGTTTGTAAAAGATTATGTTTTCCCTATGTTTAGAGCAAATG
>JAMOMX010000032.1 GCA_027066935.1 Sulfurimonas sp.
ATCTATCTCAGTAATCTTGTATGGACTTTTTACAATTTATAACGGATATGAGTTTATAAACAACCCAGATAGGTCACTTTTACATTGTCATGGGGTGTAGCTTTTTTAAATTTTTAAATGCCATATACTCAAAAATTATAGTATAATAAATACCAAATTATCTTAATAAAAGTTGGAACTCATGCAGTATTTTGAACTAAAATGCACAGTATACTTAAAAAACAACATACCATTCAAAGAAAGTTTTGAAACACTCTCAAAATATATAAGCTACTCAATGGCACAGGATAGAGAGTTAAAAGCTACCCATGAGAGTAAAGGTTTTAAACACTACTGTTTTGGTGGGCTTTTCCCGATAGAGAAAGAGAAAGTCTATAAAAAGGGTTCTAACTATACTTTTACAATCCGATCTCTTGATGAAAATCTTATAGATGCACTCTCAAATGAACTAAGAAAAAATATAAACAATCCAAACCTACTCATCGTTGAAGCTCAAAAAAGAGGAGTAAAACAGTTTTTTATAAGCGAACTCTACTCAGCAACACCTGTTATAGTCACAGTAGAAAATGGTTTTCACTGGACTATGGAAAAAGATAGGGATATCTTAAAGTTACAAAAACAGTTACATGATAACTTAGAGAAAAAGTATCAAGATTTTTATAGTGAGTCAATCAAAGCAGAACAAAACTTTATACAACTGTTGGAGATAAAAAACAGAGTTCCTCAAACTATACAGATAACTAAAAATGATAAAAAGATACGATTTTTTGGAAATAAGTTTAGGATTGTGCCACATGAGGATGAAGTTAGTCAGAAGTTGGTGTTTTTGGCTCTTGGGAGTGGACTTGGAGAGAAGAATAGCTTTGGGGGTGGGTTTTGTTTGGGCAGGGGGATGAGATGATTAATGATATTTATTTAAGGTTTAAAGAACTTTATCTTAAAACTAATGGAAAACTTTTAATTCAAAATTTTCGCCTTGAAAAAGAGCCTTCACTATGTTTGAAAATTGATGATAGTGGTAGAGTGATTAGTAGATTGCTTGTAATAGATGAAGCAGTTAAGAAAGATGATTTATATGACTGGTTTGCTATCAGAAATATTAAATCGAAATATCTTAATAGCAACAAAGCAGTTGGAAATAAAATGATTTTTAGTTCAAATAACTACTCTCTTTTTGGACGAATTGATACTTTTCCGTTAGTTACATATAAAAGCTTTGTAAAGTTATTTGATGTAAAAGAGGATAAAAACAATAAAAAAACAACAGCTAAATCTATTTTTTACAATAAATATAAAGAGAAAATAGAGACCATTTTTAGTGCTTTAACATCTCCTGTATCTATATCTATTAATGATTTAATAACTAAAATGGATTTTATTTCTGATGATGAAGTGTTATTAATTCAAGAGAGTTTTATTACCGATACAATACTGGAAAATTATTATAATAAACTTTGTAACAGCTATGAGTGTATGGAAGAGCAGTTTTTTACTGCTGATAAATTAGATTATATATTGAGTCAGATAGAAAATGAAATAGAAGAGTATGCACCCAAACAGATAAAATTAAAAATTTTTAGAGATATAGAGATTGAGAAGTATGAGAAATATGAGTTGAACTATTTAAATAGTAGTCTTTTTGCTGTAGATAATAAAATTTTAAATTTTGAAGATGGTAAAATATTGGGGCAACCATTTTTAGATAATACTCTCAATGCTGACAAACCATTTATGATGCACCAAACAATAAAATCAGAAGTTCCTTTTCCAAAAACAAAAAATGAGGTCTTGTATATAAAATATTTAGATGATTATCTCTCAATGAATAAAGGGATTTTTTATTTGGAATTAGAGAAATTTTCAGTATCTGCAAAACCATTTATAAATAAAGAGCAATTTATTCTTCAAAAGAAGAAAAATTATGAACTTTTTGAGTTTTTACCCTATTCTAATGATGAATTTGAACAAAATCCTTTTACCATTAAAAATTATATGAGAGCAACTAAAAATAAAAAGCTTATCGAAGATAAAAATCCTTATAAAACAATATTTTTACTTGAAAAGGATATTGATAATTTATGCAATAAAAAACTTATAAAAAACTATTTTAGTGATAAAATAAAAGGGATAGATAAACGATTAGAGAGTTATATTTTTTTGATTAGAGATACTTGCTTTTTATATTTTAAAAAGAGTCAAATCAATGGTAAGGAATTTTATAATCAAATTGAAAAGATAATTACTTTTCTTATTTTGTATCAATATGAGAAAAGTGATGAAAAACAGATAAGACAGAAGATATTAGAGAATTTAAATTTAAAACTTTCAATGCAACAACATTTTAAAGGAGACAGTATGGATGTAGGAAAAGAACTGGAATCATTAGATAAAAAAATAAGTACAAAAAGTTATGAACCATTAAATAATAAAGAATTTTTGTTGTTGTCTGGACAGATGGCATATTATTTAATATCTCAAAGTGAATCTAGTAATAGAACATTTAGGTTAGCAGAACACTATTTAAAATCTAAAAATATTCAAACAATAAAAAAGCATTTACGAAATGATTTGGAAAAGTATAAACACAAGATATATTTAACTACTAATAAATCAAAATTTAAAAATGCTTTAGTTATGTCTGTTGCATATGATGAAGATAGAAAACTAACATATAAAGATATGGATATATTTTTAATTGGTTTGGTAAGTGATAATATTTTTTAGATAACAAATAATGAGGAGAGATAAAATGAACAGAGTATATGGAGCAATAGGTATAAAAGCAAAGATGGCAAATTGGAATGCAGACTTTACAGGCAGACCAAAATCTACAAGTAATGGTGATATATTTGGAAGTGATAAGGCTTTGAAATTTCCTATGAAAAAAATGTGGGAAAATCAAGGAAAAGATGTTTTATTTACTAAAAAGCTAACTACAATTAGTGATAAAACTGTTCCTATGACTTTAGCAGAACAATATAAAAATTTAGTTGGCAAAGAAGCTAAAAGCTCAAATTCAAATAAAGTATTGAAAAATTTATTTAATTTTATAGATGTTAAAAATTTTGGTGCAACATTTGCTGAAGAGGGACAAAATATCTCAATAACTGGTGCTGTTCAGTTTGGACAAGGATTTAATAAATTTGATAATACGAATGTAGAAGTTCAAGATATTTTATCACCTTTTAGAAATCCAAAAGATAAGACAGGCAAAGAGTTTATAAACGAACAAGGAGAGGGTAAAGTAAGAGATCAATCAACTTTAGGAACAAAGATAACAGTAGATGAAGCTCACTATTTTTATGGGTTTTCTATAAATCCAAAAAACTATGATGAGTATAAAGAAATACTTGGAGATGATTTTAAAGGTTATAGACAAGAAGACTATGAAGAGTTTAAAAAAGTTGCACTTACTTCAGCAACTGCTTATAGCACTAACTCAAAGTTTGGTTGTGAAAATGAGTTTGCTCTATTTGTAGAGTGTAATGATAGTGAGTGTTATTTACCTGATTTGAGTGATTATATTGAATTTGATAGTGAAAAAAGAGAAATTGATTTGAGTAAAATTGAAGAGTTAGTAGGAGATAAAGGAGATATTGAAGTTTATTCAAATCCATAACTCATAAAAATATTTTTACAAAAGAAGTGATTGAAAAATGAAAGCAATAAGCTTTGAGCTTAGTGGTAAAACAGCTTGTTTTAGAAAGCCAGATGTAAATCAATATGCATACTTTACCTATAACAATATCCATAAACCTGCTCTTTTAGGAATATTAGGTGCAATATTAGGTTTAGGTGGACATATTCAACTACATAATGAAAATAGAAAAATTGAAGATGAAAATAAAACCATAAAGAAAAAAGCTGATAAAAAGCCTTTAAATGATGGTTATCCAGAGTTTTATGAAAAATTAAAAGAATTAAAAATATCTATTACTCCTCTTGTACCACATGGTTATTTTAGTAAAAAAATTCAAGTTTTTAATAACTCTGTGGGTTATGCAAGTCGTGAAGCTGGTGGAAATTTGATAGTTCGTGAACAGTGGTTAGAAAATCCTAAATGGCAAATTATGATTTTAGATAATAAAACGGATGAATATATCAAACTCAAAGAGCATTTAACAAAAAAGAAAGCTGTTTTTATACCCTATCTTGGCAAAAATGACCATCCTGCTAATATTAATGAGGTTAAAGAGATAGAATTATCAAAAAAGATTATACTAGACGAGGGTAATTATATAGATTCTTTATTTATTAAAAATAGTGATAAAATTGATGGTTGGCAAAAAGAGAATGAA
>JAMOMX010000033.1 GCA_027066935.1 Sulfurimonas sp.
ATTTTTAATTCATTTTAAAAAATTAAGTAAGATTTGGCAATTTATTTTGCTTCCATTTTGGGTATATCTATTAATGTTGCCATTTTCATTAGTTATCTTTGGAAACTTTAGCATCTATCATCCACTCTCCATTATTTGGACAACCCTATTTAGTATTTTTTATCCCTTAAGTATAGTTGCACACTTGATTGGTTATGGTAATATATTTGATAATTTACTTGAGGTATTTATATTTTTTGGAAAAGAAAATATCACTATAGTACTTACACAAAAATGGCTTATTTTACATATATTATTATCACTTATTAGTATCTATAAAAAACGTTTTATTTGGGCTTTGCTTTTTCTTAACATATCTATTTTTGTATATGCTATCTATAAACTCTTTTGAATATAATCAAACTTTTTTAACAGTTTTTGCATATTGATGATATCAAAAGAATCAACTGCTTCATAAAGGTCTTTGGAATATTTTTGAAATAACTCTATCTCATACTCACTAGCTAGTGCACGCAATTTCAAGGCTATTTTCTCAATATCATTAATATTATTATTTTTTAAACTCTTTTCAACAAGTGGTCTTATCTCTGTATTAATTATCTCTAAAATAGTTGTCATATTTTCTTGAGCTTTTTGGCTTAAATCAAAACTATCTTCTTTATCTATTTCGAGCTCGCTGCTAGTATATGATAAGAAGTTAGCAAGTTCACAAAAGAGGTCATCTCTACTCACTGGTTTTCTTAAATAGCCATCAAAATTTTCACCCTTTAATCTCTCATAATCATCTTCCATTACAGAGGCTGTAAGGGCAACAATAGGAATATTCGTGAGCTTTTTAATCTCTTTTGCTGCTTCATAACCATTCATATTTGGCATCCTTAGATCCATTAATATTAAATCAGGTTTTTCACTTTTGTATTGTTGTATAGCTTCTAGGCCGTCATTAGCAGTTATTATATCTATATTTGTATCTTCAAAATTTCTTAAAATCAACTCTCTATTATCTTCTATATCATCTACTGCCAATATCTTAGCTTTATTAAATACAAAAATTTTTGTATTTAAAGTTGAGATATTATCTACCCTTTTTTCATCTATAATCGATGAGATATCTACCCCATAAAAATTTATAAAAAAACTTGTCCCTATGCCCTGAATACTATCTACAAATATTTTTCCACCCATCATTTTACATAAGCGTTTTGATATTGAAAGTCCAAGACCAGTGCCTCCAAATTTTCGGTTATCTTGTCCTTGAGTTTGTTCAAATTCTTTAAATATATGTTCTAACTGACTCTTTGGTATCCCTATTCCACTATCTTTTATGCAAAACTCTAAATCTATTTTACTATTATGATTATCTACATTAGAAGCTTTTATACTTAATTTGACAAAACCAGCCTCTGTAAATTTAACTGCATTTCCTACAATATTTAATAATACTTGACGTAATCTTATCTCATCTATTAAAAGACTTTTTGGAATATTATGATCAACTTTAACTATAAAATCTAAATTTTTATTTTTTGCACTTATCATAAAAATCGAGCTTATATCATCACTTAACCCATATAGGTTTGTTGGGGTTTTATTGATTTCTAATTTTCCAGCTTCTATTTTACTAAGGTCTAAAATATCATTTATTAGAGTTAAAAGGGTATGACTTGCACTTTTAATTGTCCTAACATATGACTTTAGTCTAGGCTCAGAAATTTGATCATTAAGTAACTCTGTAAACCCTATAATAGCATTCATTGGGGTTCTTATCTCATGTGACATATTTGCTAAAAATTCTGATTTTGATCTATTTGCTGCATCTGCTTTATTTTTTGCTTGCACAAGTGCATTTTCCATGCTAAGACGCTCTGTTAAATCAACGCCAATTGATAACAATGCATCTTGCCCAGCATATTTAATTGGAAGTATTGACATCATCATAGAGTGTATCCCATCAGGGCGTTTTAATTTAACAATTTTATTCTCAACTTTTCCTTTTGTTTGTATATCATTTATCACTTCATCCCGAGCACTTGGCTCCACATAAAACTCAAGTACATTTATTTTTGATATATCTTTTTCTATAAAATCATAATCATCTATTGTTTTTGGATTTGCTAGAAGTACATTGCCACCATAGCTACTAACAATTACATGAAGCGGAATATTATCTATAAGTGTTCGCATTCGCAGTTCACTATTTTTTAACGAAGCTTCCAAATTCTTTTGCTTAGCAATATCACGCCATACTACATATATAGCATCTGTTCCCTTATATAATATTCGTGTTAGTCCTACATCAACCCAAAATTCATTGTTATTTATATCTTTATATATCCATTCAAATCTATTATTACCATCTTTAAAACAGATATCCATCATACTTTTAGCTTTTTCACCTGAGCGTAGCCCATCAGGCTGAAACTCAGGAGACCATTTATCTGGTGTTGACTTAAGCAGCTCCTCAACACTCTGTAGTCCAAGCATTTTTAAAGCTGCACCATTAGATGTAATAAATTTATTATTTTTAATAATAAAATTACCATCTGAAACTTTTTCAAATAATACTTTAAAATTTTCTTTTTCAATATGTAAATCATTTTCTATACGTTTACGCTCATATATCTCATTTGAAAGTTTTTTATTCCAATAAATACTCACTAATAAAAAAAGTGTGAAAATTGCAATAATTTGATAGAGTAAAGTATAGTCAGTTTTTTCAGCAAACTCTACATTTTGCCAATCTTTTAGCATCTTAACATGTTGCAAGTCTGAGATGGAAGCCATAGCTTTTTGCAAAAAATCACGAAGTTCAGGTTTAGAATTTAAAACAAAAAGTGTTAAATTCATCTCAACTGAAGTTTTACCTACAATTTTAAGATTACTATACCCTTTTGAACGAATTAGGTAAGCAGCTTTTGGCATAGAGAGTATCGCTGCATCAATCTGTGCAGATGACAGCTGTTTTAAAGCAATATCAGCACTCTCTAAATAGATGAACTTTTGATTTGGATATTTTTTCTTTATATCTATATTGTAACCATAACCCTCTATAAGCGCGATTTTTTTATCACTTATATCACTTAGATCATTCACAAATTCTTGAGTATCTCTCATCACTATAACAATAGGTGCATTTAAATAAGACCCTATAGGGGTATAATTTTCTATCATAAATTCAGAGTTGATAGAATCAGAGATAACATCAATTTTACCTTTTTTTGCTAACTCTATAGTCTCTAACCATGTTGCTGTCTGTTTTGGTTGAAAATCTACAAGGAGTAATTTTTCTATCTCTTTGATATATTCTGAAACAATACCAATATATTTTCTATTTTTATCAAATGCCTCAAATGGAAGCCAATTTGGATTTCCCGCAAACGAAATTTGTCTATTGTTCTTTAACCACTGTTTCTCTTTCTCACTTAAAATAAGCCTTGAGACTTGAGTACTCTTTTTGTACCATCTCTCAAAAATCTTTTGACGTTCCCTATAGCTAATACTATCAAGTGCTTTTTGTATGATGGAAAAAAGAATAGGGTTATCTTTTTGTATAGCAAAAGACATCTCTGTTGCATCTTCATTAACTCTATCTATAACCTTAAAGTTAGTAATAAATTTTTTATTCATTAAATAATTAGCAACAGCTATATTCCCCATAAAGGCATCTACTTTATTAAAGGAAAGTGCATCTATAGCTTCTTCATCAGAATCTACAAGGTATAAAGATAGATTTGAATAATCATTAAGTAATAACTCATGCAAATATGTACCACGACTAACAGCAATTTTTTTACCATCTAAATCTTTAATATTGCTTATCCCTTTTTTATCTTTTTTAATAAAAATTCCGTTTTCTGCTTTTAGATAAGTGGTTGTAAAGTTCAAGTATTTTTTACGCTCATATGTTTTAGTTATACAAGTATAACCATCCAATTTTTTCTCTTTAACTAATCTTACTATTTTTGGCCAAGCATCAATTTTAACTTTGATATTTAGTCCTGTTCTCTCTCTAATTAGCTCAAGTAGATAAGATGAAAGTCCAGTATGATTACCCTCTTCATCAGCAAAATCAAAAGGTGGCCAAAAGGCATCTGCCCCAAGTGTAATGGTTGGGTTTTTTGCAATCCATTCTTTTTCTTCATAGCTAAGAGAAATTGTATTGGGTGCTTTTTGTATATTTTTCCCAAGCCACTTAGCATGAATCTCTTTTTTTTCATCATTGGTAATAATATCAAAAGCTTTATCTAT
>JAMOMX010000034.1 GCA_027066935.1 Sulfurimonas sp.
AGAAGAAGAAGGGCTAGAAGATTTAACACAAAAAGTTTTAGACAAAGGGTATTTTGACCAAGCACATTTTAACCGAGATTTTAAAAAGCTTACAGGGCTTACACCTAGCTCTAAACTTATGTCTATTTTGTACAATACATAAGAGTAGCATTTGTTTTATAATTTATGTATCAAAAATTAAAGGATGAGAAATGAAATTTGGATATACAATTATATATGTGGAAGATGTGTTAAATACTGTGGAGTTTTATGAAAAAGCCTTTGGCTTTGAGCGTGGGTTGGTGGTTGAAGAAGAGAGCATAGTGTACTATGCTGAACTAAAATCAGGAGAGACTACCATAGGTTTTGCTTCTTATGAGATGGGTAAGATGAACTTTGATGATAAATATGAAAAGATAACAAGAAAAGGTAACCCCGTTGGACTTGAACTTGTCTTTGTGGACGATGATGTGGCAGCAGCCACTACTCACGCAGTTAAAAGTGGAGCAGAACTTATAGCCGAACCCGTAGAGAAGCCATGGGGGCAAACGGTGAGTTATGTGCGTTCTATAGAAGGCACACTTATAGAGATTTGTTCGCCAATGGGTGCACAATAGAGGACTTAACTATATAAGGAGATACATGAACCTAAAAAAACTAAAAGAGATAGAAGAAAATTTTTTTGAGATGCATCCCGCAGGCTTTGATGATGCGTATTTTGCTCCACTGCTAAAGCGTCACAATGTAGCGAAACTCTCAGCTTTTACCCAAGAGTGTTTTGCTAAAGAGAATTTTACAAATCCTCAGTTAGTGGTAGAAAACATGACAAAGGTGGTTTCTAGATCTTCTATGGTTTCACTCTTTGAGAAGCCTAGATTTCGAGACGCAATGCTTGCTATGAGTAGTGAACGCAAAGAGATGTTATCTATTGGCTTGGAAGAGATGTTGCATGGAAGTTATAAAACAGGCTTCAACATCATGCTAGAGATACTTGTAGAAGAGAAGTTAGCCAAGTGGTCACTCATCTCTGTTATACCCTACTACTATGCACCGAAAAAGCACTTTTTTATTAAGCCTACAACGACTAAAAATGTACTCACATATTTTGAGATAGATGAGATAGTCTATAAACCACGACCTAGCTATGAATTTTATGCTAAATACAAAAAAATATTGAATCAATTAAAAAAAGAGGTTAACAAAAAACTCTCTAATGACAATGCAAAATTTACAGGATTTTTGATGATGGGAGTAGAAGCCTTTTCTTCTGAATAGGGTATAATTTTTTCAAGTAGCATAAGGATTATGATGAAACCAATTCAACTAAAAATAGAAAGATTAATTTTAAGACAATAGAAAAAAGAAGACTTCAAGGTTTTTGAGAAGCTAAATTCTGACCCTGTAGTGATGGAGTATTTTCCTTTTGAAAAAGTATAAGGTAGTATGAAGATGTTAACAAATAAAACAGTCATTATCATTGGGGCAAGTGTTACAGGTTTAAGTGCTGCTATTGCTTTAAATCAAAAAGGTTTTGATGTTACAATATTTGAACGACACTCTTCAAATCAAACCATAGGAGCAGGTATTGTACTTTGGTCAAATGCTTCTTTTATATTGGCTAAGTTAGGACTGCTTGAAGCTATAAAAAAAGTATCTGGAAAACCTGACAACATGAAACGTCTTTCTGTTACAAATGATGTGTTGGGTACACTGAATATTGACATAATTAATAAAGAGATAGGATTTGATAGTTACTCTATTTTGCGAAAAGATTTACAAGGCGTTTTATTAGATGAGTTGTCTAATAAGGGAGTGAAGATTAATTATAATTCTCCTATTGTAGATATTGTATCGTTAGAAAATAAAGCTTATATTGTTTTTGAAAATGGTTTAAAGTATACAGCAGATATTATTGTTGGCGCAGATGGACGTATGGCATCACAAGCACGGAAATATGTATTGGGAGAGAATACCTCAAGTTATCAATCGTTTATTAACTGGATAGGTATTTACAAATCAAAAAAGAAACTTTTTACTTCAATGGATATATTAGACTATTGGGGTGTAGGCGAACGTTTTGGTATTGTTCCTATTGATACTTATACTTGTTATTGGGCTGGCGGAATTTTTTCTAAAACTATTGAGCCTAAAGAGCCATTAAAATACAAAAATGAGTTACTGGATATTTTTAAAAAATATCCACCTATTGTTGCTAAAGTTATCGAAGAAAGTTTATTGGAGAGTGTAAATAAAATATATTTACACGACCATAATCCAAAAAGCTGTTGGCATAAAGACAATGTTATAATGTTGGGTGATGCAGCTCATGCAGCCTTGCCGACATCAGGACAAGGTTCAGCGCAAGCACTAGAAGATGCTTGGCACTTTGCCAATATACTTTTTGAGAATAGTACAAATATTGAATTGGCTTTTAAAAAGTTTACACAAATGAGATATAGAAAAACTACAGCTATCATAGAGACTGGAAGAAATTTAGCTATGAGTATCTTTAACAATGATGAGAACTACTGTTATCATCGTAATGAAGCAAGTAAAAAAATAGACTTTTCAATCCTTGCTAAGGGTATGGCAAAAGGTTGGAGGGAAGGCTTGAAGGATGAAAATATTGTCACATACCGATGAAGAGTTTCAAAAAATATTTGTAGAACTTGAATGTATTATGAACATGGAGAATATGACTAGAGAGTTTTTAGAAATATTGTAGAGATTTGAGGCTATAATGTCTAAAAAAGGAATAATTTAATGAATGTAAAAAATGTTTATATCTTTCTTTTCGATGGATTTTCTGATTGGGAAATTTCATATTTGACACCTGAATTAGTAAAAAATAAGAAGGTAAATTTAAAATACTTCTCCATTGATGGATTAGAAATTACTTCTATGGGTGGACTAAAAATTATACCTGATTTATCTATTCAGGAGTTGGAAATTGATACTGTTTCAGCTTTAATTCTTCCTGGAGGTAGTGCGTGGGAGAAAAAATCTATCAGAGGGGTTGATAATCTTGTGGAGAAACTCTATACTCAAAATAGGACCATTGCTTCAATCTGTTCTGCAACAACTTTTTTAGGACAAAAAGGGTATTTAGATACGATTAATCATACAAGTAATACACTGGATTACATGAAATATATATCACCTAAATATAAAGGTGAAAATTATTATCAGTCTGATTTAGCTGTAAGTCATAAAAATATTATAACAGCAAATGGGTTCTCACCTATTGAGTTTGCGAGAGAGATTTTTATAGCGTTAGAGCTTAAAAGTAATGAAGAGATTGAAAAATGGTTTCAACTATTTAAACATGGTGTTTGGGTAGATTAATGAAAATCTTCAAATATATACTATTGACTCTTTTGGGACTGTTTATTTTTTTTGTTGGAGTAGTTTTTATAGAAGGCTATTTGCCTTTGTATAAAATTCAAGTTGATGAGCTTTCTCGTGAAATCTCTAAAGCAGATAAAATTGTAGTGAGAGAGTATGTTTTTGATAATCGTACAATGGTAGAAAAAACGATTTTTAGCTCAACTAATAAAAAAGACATTATAGCTTTTCAAGAGAGTTTACTTATAGAGCGACCAAAGCTTTTAGAGGCTGGAATTTGTGCTTGCATGGGAAGTCCTAAAATAGTACTGTTTCAAGGAGATAAAGAGCTACTGACCATAACCAATCATCATAGTAGCTCTATACGAACAGATTTTTGGGAGAGCGGGTTCAATATTCCTATTGTTGATGAGCAGAAGTGGATAAGGTGGTTTGATAAAAGAGGCATAAGTAGTTTACGGAAAAATTTTGAAGAGGGTAAAGTAAGAGCCATGAAAAGTAAAAAAGATACAGGGCGCTGGGTAAATGCTATGCCTCAACCACTTCAAGAGCTTTGGTCTGAAGATGTTTCCATGTTTGGCGTGGGAGAAGATATTGGTGATTATATAGCGTTACTAAATCAGAAGATACCTAATGAGAAAGAGCGTATCTCTCTGCTTCTATATTGGTTTGGTTCAGGAGCTGGTCCTTGGTCAGGTTTTCCATCTTATGAGTCTGTAGCAGAAGAGATGCTTTTGGAGTATAAGATAGAAGATATTGTCTCTTTTGCTCAAAATGAAGATTTAGCTACTACACAAGTAGAAGGAGTTGCGCGACTCTTTGGCGGCTGGCATTTTTCTAAAAAGCATTCAAAGGGCTTAGAGCAAGTTCCCAAAGAGTTAAAAAAGAGACTTTGGGAGCATGTTAAAAC
>JAMOMX010000035.1 GCA_027066935.1 Sulfurimonas sp.
GTCAAAGGTGAATTATAATAGTACAAGTGATAGTAATATAAAAGAGATAGATATAAATAAAATGGGCAATTATACTTTTACCTATGAACGCTTTACAGCTAATCCAGAACATAAAACTTTAAGGGGAGTGGTGATCTCCAATAATAGTAACCTTTACTCTGATAAAGTAGGTAGTCAGATTAAACAAAGTGCTTATTCTTCTGCCTCTATTACATCTAATATAAAATCAAATGAAAAAGTTTACGAAAATGCCGAAGACGGAAAAGTTACGGGATGGGAAATATATGATAAGAGTCCTTCAGGTGCGACAATTTCTAACTTTTATGATGCGCAAAAACGAAGCTTTGTAATCGAACTAGATGGACAAGGTATTAATAATGGATATAGACTGGGATCTGCAAAAGCAGGTACGGCATTTAATAATAAAAAGAATACACATATTCAATGGAAGATGAACTACAACGAATCTTTTATTGTTTACATATCGGTTCAAACTACTAAAGGACTTCGATATCTTGACTATACTGCTAGCAATACAAATAAGGGAATACGAATTAGTTCAAAAAGTAAAAGATACTATGTTCATCATGGAATAGGTGTAAAGTCACGTAATGGTACATGGCAAACTTTTACAAGAGACTTAGCAAAAGATATTAAAGATTTTGAACCAGATAATGATCTTCTTTCTGTTAATGGATTTCTGATTCGCGGTAGTGGTAAGATTGATGATATTAAAATGTTCGGAGATAAAGTAGCAACAGCATCTAAAGCAATAAATTCTAAAATAACAATATATGAAGATGCTCAGGATGGTAAGACCAATGGTTGGGATGTTTACGATAATACTCCAGAAGGTGCTACTATTTCTAATTTTTATGATGCTGAACGACGAAGTAATGTGATAGAACTGGATGGAGCCGGAGGACAAAATGGTTATCGATTTGGATATTGGAAAAATGAAACAGAGTTTAAAAATACGAAAGATACAAAGTTTCGATGGAGTATGAAGTATAATGAAACATTTAGAATCTACATTGGTGTTCAAACAACTAAAGGGTTTCGATACCTTACTTATACGGACAGTAATATTAATGATGGATTAAGTAGCAGTCAAACTTATATTCACCATGGGTTAGGAAGAAAAGCGAGCAACGGTACTTGGCAGACTTTCACCCGGGACTTGCAAGCAGATCTTCAGGAGTTTGATAAAGGCAATAAAATTACTTCGGTCAATACCTTTCTGATTCGTGGTAGTGGTAAGATTGATGATATTCAGATGAGTAATACTTTTTAAATATTATATGGGGAAGTATTCATAATTTTGGAGAATGTTAAAAATTTCGTATCAGTTTGATAGAATATAGGTGTACTGACTCTTCTCCATTTTGTACACTTATATTGTTAAACGAAACACCTGACATACGGTAGTCAATATATCAGTCATGGGCATACACAACTACTTAAAAAGTCCAGTATCCAAATATCCATGAACGGTAAAGGTAGATCAATTGATAATATCGCCATTGAACGCTTTTTCAGAACACTTAAATATGATGAAGTTTACATGAATGACTACTAAAATGTCAAAGACCTGCGAGAAGGTATTGACAGATATCTGCACTTCTATAATTTTAACATTCAGAACTGGGCTACAAAAAATTGATGAATGTCTATCTTGAAGGAGTTGAAAAAAGTGCTTAACCACAGTTATTAGGTGGTGGGAATATAATTTCTCAAAAAACTGTCTTGATATTTGGTGGCAGTATAAAAGGTATTAATCTGATTATGCTACCATATCTTAATGTAATTAAATATTATTTAAAACATAAGGGATTGTAGTGCTAAATATAACAGATAAGATACCAATGTGGATTTTTAGATGTATTGGTTTTTTTTTAATTTTAAACTTTTCTGCGTGTGCCACTGATAGTAAGAATAATCGAAGCATTGGACAATACGAGGAGCGGGTAATCATACCCAAATATAATCCAAATGATTCTACCCACGTGCTGATTACCCCGAATAACGGGAAATGGAATCGTTATGTGTTGAATGATCCCAATAAGAAGCATTTTTATGTAAAGCCGGGGAAGTATCATACACGAATTAACTTAACTAGAAGTGGGACAAAAAATAGTAGACGAACATTGAGCTTGTATAATGGGAACAATACCCATCCCGCGGCATTACCGGTCAATCAGGTTGCTGATATAAGATTAAATATTATGGGGGCAAGCTATTGGACATTAGATAGGTTATCCAATATTGATGATACAAAAAGACCATCATTTTATATTCATGGTGGAGCCACCCATAATATTATAAATAAATTACATATAAAAAACTTTTACTATGGCATCATTATTACAAATCTGTCCCATAATAATACTATACAAAACTCCTATTTGGATCATATGACCCATAAAGGAAGACACAATGATAGTGTGGGGATAGCAATTTATTCTGATAAATATACGGGAGGTAAGATTTTTAATACACACATTATTAATAATGATATTAGAAATTCTGGTGATGGTGTTCAATTAGTTATCAAAAGCCCTAAAAATATTAGCGATCTACAGGGTCGAGTTACTGATTACCAAGGAACAGTTATTGATTCTAATAGGATATGGTACGATGGAGATGCTTATACGAATGGTAACTATAGCACTCATGGATATAATCCAAAAGGACAGTATATGATAGGTGAAAATGCACTAGATTTAAAAGCAGGATCTGAAAATCCATCAAATCCAGTGGTCATTAGCAATAATATAATGTGGGGCTATTTAGAGCGGGACAAAACTGTCGGTGGTTCTTTCTCAGCTGATACAGGGAAAATATTGAGTGCTCAATATGGTGCAAAAAATATAAAGATAAACAGCAATATCTTTTTTAACTCACAAGTGGCATTTGCAGTTGGAGCATGTACGAATTGGGAGATTAAGAATAATATTATTGCTGATATAAATGAGATTAATCCACTCAATCATGCAACGTATGCTGCATATTTTTATAAATCTAAGTCAATGAAAGTGGAGAACAATACTTTTAAAAATATCCTTCAAAATCCAGTTTCAGGTGGATACTTTTTTAGATTCGATTCTAAGACAAGTAATAGTACCTTTATAAATAATGTGGCTATCAACTCTATTGGAACATCTCCAAGTTATGGGAATAGAATGGGAAAGAACTATCTTTATAAGTCAAAGGTGAATTATAATAGTACAAGTGATAGTAATATAAAAGAGATAGATATAAATAAAATGGGCAATTATACTTTTACCTATGAACGCTTTACAGCTAATCCAGAACATAAAACTTTAAGGGGAATTATTATCCTTAAGAATAGCCCACACTATGGTAAGGCAGGGTCTAAAATATCTATAGAAGTAAAAGGAGCCAGTATTCATAATGCTACAAATATTGCGAACGAAACTATCTCTTTTTGTCTGTTAATACTCTAAGAGTTGTAATGTATCCAATAGTGAAGATATAATAGTTGCCAAATCTTATACGTATTGTTTTCATTCTCATTAAAGTGCTTATGTACAATAGTGTTAATCAATGGGATATGTAAATAGTTTTTGATTGGCGAGTCTTTAAATATTTCAAGAATTTTTTGTTCCCCAATATCGTTAATAATATGATCTAGCGGAGGATTAAAACCAAGTTTTTTACGGTCTACAAATTTTTTTGGAACATATTGGTAGAGAAGATTGCGTAGTTGAATTTTTGTTTTAGTAAAGCTTAGAAGCCTAGAGCTTTCAAGATTAAAATTTTTTTGCAAAATGCCTTTAGTAGTGAGTGGAACTCGTAGCTCAAGAGAATGAAGCATACTGGCTTTATCTGCAATCATAAAGTTGTGACTCAAAAACCCATAGATGTCAAGATACATAGCTTGTTTTAAGCGAGGATGATCTTTGACGTTTGCAAGTAGATTCTCTATTTTCTCTTCAAAGCGTTGAGCGCCTGTTTTATTTTTTAATAATGTGTTAATTTCATCATGAGAAAAATAGCCAAGCAATTGAGAGTAGGCAACACCAAAAGAGTTAGCAGAAAAATAGGAAAAATATCGATCAATTTTTTTTGCAAAAAGTTTATTTTGTCTTAGCAGAGGATAGAAGGGCTTAATACATTTAGAGAGTAGCAAAAACAACTTCTCATAGTGAACTATTTTATATCGAGGATAGCCACAGAATAGTTCATCGGCTCCCA
>JAMOMX010000036.1 GCA_027066935.1 Sulfurimonas sp.
ATATAACAATTACTTGGAAGAAAAATATGCCTACCCAGCCGATATTCAGAGCTTTTTTGAGAAAATAACCTAAATAGTTATTAAACCAAACTAAAGAAAAACGGCATATTTTTCAAGACAGTCGTTACACTAACATTTCAGATGTCATTATGAAAAGCAAAATTTTAAAGATATTGAACTATTATAATATTCAAAATATTTCTATTGCAACCCTGTACCTTTTTTAAAAAAGGTACCCAAAAATTTGAGAAAACCATAAAAGGATTTTTTTGAGTAAAAAGAAAAGTAAAAATTCAAAATACAGAAAATCTAAAAGATTTGATAATCGTGATTTATCATGGACAACACTAAATAAGGATGATTATTCATATTGTAGATTTCCAAATGTAATTTTTGGTCAAAAAGATTTATCAAATAAAAATTTCAAGAAAATAAACGCATACAGAGCAAAGTTTTCAAAATCTAAATTAACAAATTGCAACTTTAGAGCAGCAAGTTTAAAATTTACTGATTTTTCTTTTTGTGATTTAACTAACTCTGATTTTACAGGTGCAAACTTATTTCATACAAATTTTTACAAATCAAATTTAACAAATACAAAATTTAATGGTGCAAAAATCCGTAAAACAAGTTTTAAAGATGCAATATTAGAGGGGAGCACTTTAGAAAAAAAATCAACTCAAAGCAAAATTGATTAACCACACTTGGTGGATTCCTGTAGCGACTAAAGAACTTACTATTCCTACTGTCAAATTTTGAAGTAATGCATTTTTTTCCATTATTCCACCTCCTATTTTTAAAAGTTCAAAAAAGAAAGGGTCTAAGACCAACATAAAACCTAAAACAATTGCTACATTCAATCCACCATATAATGAGGCCAGCGTCAACGCTGCTCTGAACCGATGCTTAATTATACTACACTTGAAATTAATTTATGATAAACTTAAGAAAACAACTTTTATAACAAGTGTAACAAAACGGAGAAAAAAATCTGTATCCCCAACCGCCATTTTGGATGAGCAAAGAAACACACTATCATGATAGATATTAAAATGATAGTGAACAGATACAGATTTTTTTACTTAGCCGTTATATCAATAATTCTAGATACTATCATAAAGTTTTTTATATTTTTGACGATTATTTAAAAATCCATAATAAACTATGAAAGCCATACACACTTTTTCAAAAAAGTGTCCAAAAATTTAGGGAAGAAAGAAGTAAAATTGTATGAATTAGAATTAAAACATCTAGGTATATTTCTTATAGCTATTGCTATAGTGCTTAGACCTTATATTTTTAATTTCTTTAATGTAAAAGGAATATTAGCACATGTAGTATATTTTTTATTGTTAATGGTTATTGTTGTACCGTTAAATATCTATCAGCCAAGATTTACACTTTCAAGTTTAGATACCAAAAGCTCAAAAAAACTTATCGAAGAGCTACTTAAAACTCCACTATTTGAAGAATTTGAAAATATTGAAAATGTAAACTGGAAACCATATCTTGTTGATAAAAAACTATATAACATAAAAGCAACAATTAGTAAAAATTCTAAACTATATCATATATATTTACAACCAACTTGTAATTTTTTTAAAGGTTGTACAGTTGGCTTAGATAAAATAATGATTGTTAATCATAAGTATGAATCTATTTCTATAGAAAAAATAACTGAAGAAACATTTTTACAAAGAGATTGTAGAGACATTATTGTACAAAATATACTTGATGATAGGATTAAATTTGCTATAAAAACTTATTCTGAAAATATGAATAAAGTCCCCAATATCAAATTTAAATATGATATAAAATCTCTACAAACTATGAATTTTAAAGAAAGTAGCTCTAAACCACTTCAAGCCAAAATGGCACAAAATTATAAATTTTCAAATAGTTGCAGTGCTGATTTTATATTAAAAAGTTTATTTACTATAGGAGGACAATCTAAAAAAGGATTGAACCTGTCTTTATCTACCATGTTTGATAATGTAAAAGAAGAAGAAAATAATATGTACATCATATCTTCTAAAGTTAATTACGATATTTATCTAAAAAATGGTGAATTTTTTGTACAGGCTATGCCATTTAATATGAATAAAATGAAAAAATTAAAGTTAAATATAGAAAATAAAATTAAAGAAAAAAAAGACCTAGTTATACATAAAAAAACTCATTTAATGTGGCAAAATGCTATTTTTACAAAAAAAGAGATAAAAAGCTCAAATCAGAATAAAAATCATAAGAAAACAGGAGATTTTGATTATGCTGTACAATATTGTAAAAATTCAACTTTTGCAGATTTTAAGGATTGGAGACTTCCTTCTAAAAAAGAGTTTAAGACTATAAGAGATGTGAAAAATGAGAAAAACAACTACTTCAAAAATATATTTACACATACTTATCCTATGACATATTGGACTATTGAGACTGATAAACGAGATAAATTGTGGGGTTGGGGTATTAGTATGACACATGAAGGAGAGTTTTATTTACTCAAGAAAAAGTACTCATCTTTTATCTTGTGCGTTAGAAATAATAAATAATATTTTATAGTACATACGAAAGCTTAATTCTTAACTTTTTGTGCAAAAATAAGTTCAGATATAACAATGACTTGGAAAAAAATATGCCTACCCAGCTGACTTTCAAAGCTTTTTTTGAGAAGATAATCTAAATAATTATCAAAACAAATTAAAGAAAAACGGCATATTTTTCAAGACCGCCGTTGTATGACATTCCGACTTCCACTAAAAAGTTGAGTTCATGAGACTTCAAACTCTTTTAGCAAAAAAGCTAAAAGTTCAAAGACTTATGAAGAAACAAACATCTCTTCAAAAGAGAGTTTACTATCTTGCTAACTCTTTAACATGTAGCCTAAAGCCTTAGGCAACATGCTAAAGCTAAAAAGAGATAAAAAACTCTCTCTTGAAGCAACACATGGTTAAATTTCATTCAAAGTCTATTTGAAATTGTTGTTGTGTCATACAACAAAACATAGCACAAAAATCTGTTTTCCCTGCCGTGAAAATGCACTCTTGCAAAAGATGTGTTATCATGCTAGATATAAAAACGATTGAAACAGAAAACAGATTTTTGTATTCGACCGTTATATCAACAGAACACAATATTTTCATATTCCAATTAATATTTAGTGTGAAAGTAATAAAATATTGTAGCAGAACTTCACAGCTTTTTAAAAAAAGTTGTACAAAAATTATAAGTTAAAAGTATTTTAGGGGTCAGAGTGCAACTCTTAACTTTTCATGTTACCATTAAGCTATTTACATAATGCAAAGTCAATTTGTATTATGTAAAATTCTGCTCTTTTTGATATAATGATTTCAGATTTTAAAAAGGAGTGGTGTATGCATGCTGTAAAGTTAAATATAACTGATGAGATATTTGAAAAGTTTATGGGCTTGATTGATATATTGCCAAAAAATAGTATCAAGATAGAAGAGATAGATACTATACCTTTTTATCCTGCCATCTCTTTTGAAGAAGCACAAGCAAAGGTGAAAACTTCAGTATCAGGTATCTCTAAAAACATGGGTAAAGATTCACAGATAGTTTTTGATAAATTACTCTCTTAAAAGATGCATTATAAAATTATTATAGAACCAACTGCAGAGAATGACCTTTGGAGTATTTTTAACTACATAAAAGACAATGACTCCCAAAATCAAGCTAGAAAATTTTATAAAAAAGCTACAAATGGCTATAAATTCTCTCTCTTTTATGCCAAATAGATGTAGAAATAGTTTATATATAGAAGATGGTATAAAACAAAAGATTTGATTTATCAAGGATATACGATTTGTTACCATATTGGAGAAGATATTGTTTATGTAGTGGCTATTTTTAGGCAAAGATAGAAAAATAAAAATGTTTGTATTATCAAGTTGAGTTTCATAATCTTCATTAGGTACACTATGTAAAAAACTATTTTTTCTTTTTAGTAAAACTAAGTAAATAACTGCATAAAATTAAATGAACTTTATACAGTGAATTACTTTCAATATTATCTCTTTATTGTTATCATCATTAGACTCTATTTTGTAACTTTTGATAGTTTGATAAAGGTTTAAAATGCAGGTCTAACACACCAACTATAATCACTATATCATCTTCTATATAATAATATATCGCATAAGAAAAGCGTTTAATAAAAGCCAAAATGTTTAACATGTATACCATCATAAAATGA
>JAMOMX010000037.1 GCA_027066935.1 Sulfurimonas sp.
ATAACAGCAAAACTAGCTTACGACAACATAAAAGAAAATGGTGTTGTTTCACTAGCACTAAAAAGTATTATGGCTACGATCATAGTATTTATATGTTTTGAAATATTTCCTCATTTCCCTGTAGGTGTAAGTGAAGTTCACTTAATTTTAGGTACTACTGTTTTTTTACTTTTTGGAATTGCTCCAGCAGCCATCGGTTTAGCTGTGGGTTTAGCTATACAGGGCTTGTTTTTTGCTCAATTTGATCTACCACAATACGGCATAAATGTCACAACATTGTTAGCGAGTATGTTTATATTAAATATCGCAATGAAAAAAATTGTACCAGCAGGGACAGCTTACAAAGATATAACCTATAAACAGATGCTTTTGATGTCTATTGTTTGGGAGGGAGCTATTGTTTCATGGGTAGTTTTTTGGGCAACTTACGGACAAGGATTTGGTGCAGAAAATTTAGCAAATGTATTTAGCTTCGGATCTGCATATATGGGTGTAATTATCATTGAACCACTTATTGATATGGCTGTATTAGCAGCCTTTAAGGCGTTTAATAAAAAAGATCAGTATATTTTTCTTTTCAACAAAAAACTTTATAAAGCATAGTTTTTATTTAGGACTTTTACTTAAAGTCCTAGTTTTTTAATTTCTATCTCTATGTTATTTTTAAAAATCTCTCTTACCTCTTTTTGTCCAAGCAGATTAAACTTAGTTGAGTTATCAAGTGGAGGGGTTATAAATGAGTCACAATATTCCCCTATCTCCTCACAAATATCTACCATATCTTTATAATAATGGTTACCACTTACTAAAAGCATAGGTACTACTTGAACTTTTAAATTTGGATTAATTTTTATTCTTTGTAAAATATCTTTTTTAATTGCATCTTTTAGAGCATAAAAAGGAAATTCCCCCTCAAGAGAGCAAGTAAGATTGTTTTCGTTAATCATCTTTAAAAAATTAGCAGTATAAGACACTGCTTCTAAGCCACCAAGATCCAAAACAGGTACACCATGAATAACATAGAGATTTATAATATCTTTATGCTCTTTACATATGGTCTCATCAAGATTTTTCAAATAGAGTGAACTCTCTTTTGTTTTATGCAAAAGTGGGTTTGTATAACGAATATTTGCAAGTGAAAACTTTTTAAACCCTTTTACCATACGAATGAGGACTTCATGCTCATCTGTCGGAAATATATTTACAGATACAACTATATATCTTTTATGTCCCAACATATCTACATCTGCCATAACCTGAGGAAGATTTTTATATACTTTTCCCTCCTTGGCAAGCTCTTTTATCACCATTTTAGAGGAAAATGCTGTAAAAACAGGTATATCTTTAAACTGCTCTTGTATATATTCTTGAAATTTAAAATACTTGTCTTGCTCAACAACTGAACCAAAACATGAGAGTATTATTGCCGTACCTTTGTTATAATGTCTGTATCGTTTCATAATAAATCCAAATTTTTTAGTAATTATAGAGAGTTAAGTTGAAAAAAGCATTAGTTGTATCAGCAATAGCATCAAATCAAGGTAAAACATTACTAACAATGGCATTACTAAATCATTATAAATCAAAAGTTCGCCCTTTTAAGATAGGTCCAGATTTTATAGATCCACAATTTCATGAAAAAATAGCTCAAATCCCCTCTGTAAACCTTGATGGTTTTATGATGAACAAAGAGCAACTTCAATGGGTATTTGAAAAATATATGGATAAAGAAGTTGCTATTCTAGAGGGTGTTATGGGTTATTATGATGGTATGGATAAGTTTGCTAGTGCTTATAATGTTGCAAAAACACTAAATATAAATTCTGTACTGATTTTAGATGCATCTGGTAGCTATATAACAATCTGCGCTGTGCTAAAAGGTATGAAAGAGTTCAGAAAAAACAATACAATTAAAGCAGTTATCCTTAACAAAGTCTCATCTCAAATGCATTACGAACTTGTAAAAAAACATTTGCAACAAGAAGTTCCAGATGTAAAAGTGTGTGGTTGGATAAAAAAAGGGCTCAAATCACTTACTTCTACACACCTTGGACTTAACTTAAAAGAGATAGAAGAAGACTCTTTATCAGAGATAACCAATGATGTACTTCAAAATATTGATTTAAAAACATTAGATTCTATAATGGATATAAACATTAAACATATAGATCACTACCCTTTTCAAAAGATAATTCAAAAAGATAAAGTATGTGTTTTGATTAAAGATAAAAATTTCTCTTTTGTTTATCATGACAACTTAAAATATCTCCGTGAACTATATAAAGAGGTAATAATAATTGATTCTACCAAAAATGAGATTATCCCTGACAAGGCTGATATTGTTATTATTCCAGGTGGATATATAGAAACAACAGAAGCTTATGAGAAAATAAAAAAATCAGTTTTATTTAAAAATTCACTTATCAAACATGCAAAAGAGAAAAAAGTATATGCAGAGTGTGCAGGTCTTATCTATCTTGGAGAAAACATAGATGATAAAAAGATGAGTGGGATTCTTCCAATAACATTTAAACTTAAAGACAAGCGTGAGCGTTTGGGTTATTATATATATGAAGACAAAAACGGCAAAATATATAAAGGTCACGCTTTTCACTACTCTCAAATTATCTCCGCTCCAAAAGCAGAGGGACAACTTTATAAAACAAACAAAAAAACAGCTAAAGACGGTGTTTACAAGCAAAACAAAGTTTTTGCTACTTATCTGCATACGATGTGGCGTTTAGGTGGAGTTGTATAATACAACACTTTAAATATTATTTGATATAATTAACATTAAAATAGACTAGGCATAAATATTATGAAATTTAAACTACAAGAACCACCTCTAAACATTGGCGATGAGATAAGTGTACAATCTTTTAAAATGATTCAGGCAGAAGTTGCCAATTATGATGGTTTTAAACGCTTTAATGAAGATGAAAAGATTTTAATACAAAGACTTATTCATACTACTACATGTTTTGATCAAATTATTGATAATATCTATTTTACAGATAATGCGATGGTTAAACTCAAAAATCTCTTAGAAAAAAAAGCAAAACTAATAGTAGATACAAATATGATTTGCTCAGGACTAAGTAAGTTTTATCTTCAAAAATATGAAAATGAAGTGATCTGTTATGTAAATGAACCAGAAGTTTTTGAGATGGCAAAACAAAACAAAACAACTCGCTCCTATGCTGCTGTTGAGTTGGCAATAAAGAAGTTTAAAGATGAGCCAATGGTGTTGGCATGTGGAAATGCACCAACATTTATATACGCAGCTATAAATACACTGATAAAACAAAACATCAACCTTGATAATGTAATGTTATTACTCTTTCCTGTTGGTTTTGTAAATGTTGTTGAATCAAAAGAGTATGCAAAAGAGTTTATGAATCACTTTGGTGTAGAGGGGATTATTTTAGAGGGTCGCTATGGGGCTTCTACTATGGTGGTAGCTTCACTGCATGCAGCCTACAGACTTATAAAAGATTATGATACAGAGTTTGGAAAATATAATGGCAAATAATGTAAAAATAAATGAGATGGGAAACGAAGTTGTAGATGGTTTTGAATGCAAACCTGTTGATTTTGATCCAAATCGTCCCATTATGCACTACCAATCTTTACTTTTTATTTGTGATGATGAACGATGTCACAAAGCACATAAAGAGGACAAATCTATCAAACTCAGAAAGATACTAAAAGATTTGGAACTAAACAAAGGTGCAAATCGCATAAAAATAACTCGTACTTTTTGTAATGGTGCTTGTAGATTTAGAGCAGTTGCTCAACTAACTACAAATACTCAAGCAGGTGCAGAAGTAAAAAATAATGCCCTCTGGTTAAAAGCTACTCACAAATATAGCGATGATGAGTGGATAAATATTTTTAAACTTCTTAGCAATAATAAAATTTTATCAAAAGAGTTACCAAAAGAGAGTTTTATCCCGATGAAGGTATATGATTAATTTTATATGTCAAAAAAACTACTTAGTGGATATACAACCGGCACACATGCAACAGCAGTATTTGGCGCTGTGTTATCAGAGTATTTTTTAAAAACACAACTTAATTATTTTGATGTTATTTTACCAAAATCAACTCTATATGCAAAAATAAAAGTAAAAAGACAAAACAGATATCATTACAGCACTATAAAAGTAGATAATGA
>JAMOMX010000038.1 GCA_027066935.1 Sulfurimonas sp.
TGCGTGGAGAAAGTGTCTTGCGACAAAATCGTTATGTTGAAGTGTTAGATTCTTAGAAACCTAAACGAGCCCAAAGACGAACTTTGTTATCAGCAAAACCATCAATATCTCTAAGCATTGCAGAAGCCCAATAAGTAACTCCACCAGATTTAACTTTATAAATTAAGTCTAGTTCAGAATACTCGTTCTCAGTAGTACTTGCATTATAAGTAGACGCACCATATACAGCAGCAAATGTACCAATATCACCAGCATTATATGCAACTTTTAAATGAATAGTATCTGCATCAGTACTAATAAAATTTTGATTATAAATCATCTGAGTATATAATGGCGTTTTAACACCTGTAGCATTTTTGAATACACCATTTTCATCAGTAGATGAATATGCAAGTTGCACCATTAAATTTTTAACGGGTTTAGCAGCAACTTTTAAACCAAAAGCAGTAGCACTGTCCATATCAGAGTCATCATAAGCTATTTGACCACCTTGAAGACCTGCTGTTAAACCAAATGGTAAATCACCAGCAACTTTAGCATCTAACCATGCAACTGTGTGAGAAGATGGAATAGAATAATAAGTACCAGTTAAAGTAGTTAATGGGATTGATTTATTTTGAGCAGTAAGCATATAAACTTCTAAACCTGTAACTAAAGAACCTAATGTACCTTTATTAGCATCAAATGTAGTTGTAGTACCACTTACATATGCACCAACTAATGTAGTATCTGGAACATCTGTATTTACAACTAGAGCAGCATCAAAAGTATTCTTGAATACATTCCACTTCTCTGAATATGCAAAAGGAGAAAGTCCCTTTGGTAGTTCTTGACGACCAAGTTTTACAGTAGTATTTCCAACTTTTTTGCTAATGTTTATTTGTGTTAACATAAGCTCATCAGTAGTAGTACCATTTAAACTTTGAGCAACATCCATTCTAGTAGAGCTTACTGCATTGTTTTCTAAACCTAATGTACCTAAGTAAGTAAGTTGAGAACCTAAAGTAAAACCATTACCTAAATTTCCAGTAGTGTTTAACTGAAGACCAACATTTGCCATTGAATTATCTTGGTGAAAGAAACCTGCATCACCATCAGTATCAGTAGCTTTTGTTTCATAATAAACCACTGCTTGACCAGTAGTTACAAAATCAACACCTTTTTTTTCAGCATCCGCTGCCATTGCACCTGTAACGATTAACGACGCTGCCGCTAAAGAAACTAAAGTTTTTTTCATATTTAATTCTCCTGTTTTGTTTTTTAAAAAATCATAATAATCAAAATAAAATCGACTAAAAATTATTTTGATTGGAACGCGATTTATTAAATATCACCATTATTGTATATCAGTTAAAATTAATTTAACTTTAAACTATGTATTTAATTTAAAAATAGTGTGATATTGAGCAATTTTCATCATTTTAATGAGTACAAATAAGTTAAAAGCAACAATACTAAGATTAATATAACTTTCTAATTCGCTATAATTAGATTATGAGATTTAGAAACATAAAACAAAACTATACAAAAAACCGTAATAAACCTAATAAACCTGATAAAAAGGCTAGATACGCAAGAACACCAGATCGTATTAAAGCATTTATTACAGATTTATTTATGATATATATGCCTATATTGTATATTATAACCTATCTTGTTATGGATGGTAAGGATGACTTTTTATCATCAGATATTGCTCCATTAGTTGCTGTTGTTACATATGGAGTTATTTATGCAATGTTTCTGAACAGACTTGGTCAAACTCCAGGTAAAAAAGCTTATGATATTAAAGTAGTAGATGCTCGTACTGGAGAAAACCTTAGCATACTAAGGTCATTTTACAGATATATACTATTTTTAATTACTGCTTTTTCATTAGTAGGACTTATTCTTCCTTTTTATAGAAAAGATAAAAAAGCACTACATGATTTAATTTGTGGAAGTGTTGTTATTGCGCCTTTAAAGAAAACTAATAGCTAGATTCCGTGTAAAGCACGAAATGACAAATTTGTCGAGTTTAAAATCTATGTTTTATCATTAGAATCCAAAATCAAAACTAACGATAGGTAGTTCTATTTATGGATGGTACATAGTGAGGGTCCTTACCCTCAACACTCCATAATTTTTTACTTAACGCATCGATAGATTCAAAAAAACTCTCTTCCATAGAATCTAAAAAATCTACCTCACTAAAAAATTTTAAAAGCACCTCTTTTTCTTTTTCAAAATCTAAGTTTATATTTTCTTCTAGTGGCAAATCTAATGTTTGTTTAGTTGAAAGGTTTGCTAAAAACCAAAGAGCTAAAAACTCACTACTAAATCTGTTTAAAACATTAGATGTAAACTCCTCAAAGTCTTTATAGCCACTTTGCTCAAAAAGCTTAATTATCAAGAGTAGCGTATCATTTAGATATATATATGGCACCATAGGGAATACAGTTTTACCAACACTAGTACCACTAGTATGAAGTGCTCCTAAAAACACTCTAGCTCCACCTTCTGTATCGCCAAAATTATTGGTTTTTAATCCTATTAGCCCAATATCACTATGGCAATGTCTCCCACAACCCTTTGAACAACCAGAAAAACCAACCTCTATAGAGTGTTCACTTATTTTCGAGAGTGGGATATATGAAGTTTCATCTTTAATACTCCACGATGAATAAGGACATAAGTTTCCAGCGCATGCAACTACAGTGGCGCTTTCTTTTGGCGATTCAAAAGGGATCGTTTTATCTTTTAGCCCAAGTAGGTATATATTGTGATCAACACCTATACGAATCTCTACATCATTGTCTAGTGCAAATTTAGATATTTTTTTAATCTCATCAATATCTAGTCTCGCAAAATCTGTTTGATAACAAAATGCAAAAGAACCATCTTTTAATACTTCATGGTTTGAAAACTTTATTTTTTCAACTTGTAACTTTCCAGCACTTTGAAACTCTTTTTTATACTCTCTTTGAATATGGGTTTTTAAACCATCCATCCCAATATCTTCTATAGTATTAATAATACGAGTTCTTGAACGCATAAATCTAGAACCATGCAGATAAAAAGCTTCTACTAAAGCTTTAAAAAAATCTACCACTTCATCTTTTTTTAAAAAGATATCTGCATCTTGAGCTACATCAGTATTTTTACCACCCATATAAACATTAAAACCAAAAGTATTATCTTTTTTTGCTAATGCAAAATAAACATCATTAGCAAAAAGAGAAGTTACATTTGCAGAGTTTCCAGATATACCAACAGATACTCGCCGAGGAAGCATCCCAACATAACGAGGGTTTTCAAGTATAAAGCTTTGCATCTCTTGTACAATAGAATAGGTCTCTATTTCCGCATATTTTCCTACTCCATCATAAACATCTGAGACAATATTTCTAATATTATCACCAAAGCTTTGCCATGTTGTAAGACCACAAGAGTTTAATTTTTTCCAAATGTCATGAATATCATCAGCTTCTAAATCATGAAGCTGTATACCCCCGCGAGCTGTTAAAACTACAGTTAAATCATATTCTTCAATCACATCTGCAATGTAAGAAAACTGCTCAGCACTAATTCTTCCAGATGGTACGCGAAGTCGTATAGTAAATTCATCTTCTAAAAAATCAACACTAAAGATTCCAAAATCTTGAAGATAAAATCTATCTCCTTCTCCTAAACTTTCAAAATCCAAAGATTCAAACTCTTTAAAATAGTCATATGGTCTAAGTCTAGCTTTATACTTTTCTCTTTTATTTAAATGAGTATCTATTTCGTCGTTTTGTGTCACTTTTTAGCTCCAACTTTTTCTAAAGCGTATTTTATCTAAATATATGTTTTTGAATTGTTAATTATAAATATTATAAGATGAGATTGAAGATGATTTAATTTATTGGTCTTGTCATTCTCAACTTGATTGGGAATCTAACATAATAACTAGACCCTGAATTATCATACCCATTGGGTACAAGTTCAGGGTGACAAGACCAAAGCTTTAACAGAGGATTATTTTAAATCTCTCCATACTTGTTTTTTCCATAGTATAGCAAGAATTGCAAATATTATAGAAAAGTATATTACATATTTTCCAACCTGATCTCTTTGATGACGCTTTGAGTCAGCAGAATCTGCCATATATTCTATGATTTTTTCAGCTGTATCTTCAGTAACACCAACACGAGGCAT
>JAMOMX010000039.1 GCA_027066935.1 Sulfurimonas sp.
CAACCAATAGAGAACTAACAGACATTGAGATTGCTGCTACTAATGGTATTACAAAACCAGCCATAGCTAATGGTATAGTTATAGCATTATAAAGTAAAGAGATAGCTAAGTTTTGTTTTATTAAGCTAAAAGTAGTCCTAGAGATTTTAAAAGCATCACTTAAGGATTTGAGGGAGTCATTAAGTAAAACCACATCACTAACATCAACAGCAATATCACTACCACTACCCATAACAATACCAATATCAGCATATGCTAATGCAAGTACATCGTTTACTCCATCACCTACCATTACAACCGTTTTGCCTTGTGTGTGAAGCTTGTTTATAAATTCTGCTTTTTGAGTTGGAGTTTGTTCATACAGATACTGCTCTATCCCTATCTCATCTGCTACTCTTGAAGCAATATTAGCATTATCTCCTGTTAACATTATACTTTTTATCCCTTTTTTACCAAGAGAGCTAATTAATTCTTTTGCATCCTCTTTAATCTTATCTCTTAGTTCATAAATAGCAACAACTTTTTTATCAATTACAAAATAAAATAGACTATTATCACTTTGAAAATCTACTTTAATACCATTGTCTTTTAAAAGTTTTAGATTACCACCCAAAATTTCTTTTGATTTGTATTTAGCTTTAATACCAGATGCTGGGATTTGTTTATACTCATCAAACTCTATTTTATTATCTAAGTTTAAATAACTTTTAATCCCTGTTGATATTGGATGGTTTGATAAATTTACTAATGAATAAAGTATCTCTTTTTCAAATTTATCATATATTATCTCGTTAATAACTTCTGGTTTTCCATGAGTTAGTGTTCCAGTTTTATCTAAAACTAATGTATCAACCTTAGCCATTGTCTCTATTTGAGCAGCCTCTTTAAATAAAACTCCTTTTTTTGCCCCTAAACTTAGTCCAACTAGTGTAGCAACTGGAGTAGCAAGAGCCAATGCACATGGACAAGCAATAATTATTACAGATATTCCAACCATAAATGAAATCTCAAAACTATTTGGTAAAAACCACCATACTATAAATGTTAAAAAAGCGATTATTAAGATTATTGTTGAGAAATATTCACTTAATTTATTTGCCATTTGCTCAATACGCGGTTTTTTATTTATAGCACTCTCAAGAAGAGTAACAATGTTTGAAAGAGTTGAGTGTTCAAAATCTTTAGTTACCTTATAATATATATCTGCGTCAATACTGGTTGTTCCACTAATAACCGTATCTCCAATATCTTTATATATTGGTTCACTCTCTCCTGTTAAACTAGACTCATCAAATGACCCACTTCCTTTTGTAATCTTACCATCTAATAAAACTCTCTCTCCGCTAGGAACTACAACAATATCTCCAACTTTAATATGATCTAATTTAACCATAGAGATTGTATTGTTTTTAAAAACTTTAACCTCATGTGGTATATCTTTAAAAATATTATCAAGTATATCCGATGCACTTTTTTTGCTAAGAACTTCTAAAAATTTACCAATTAAAATAAAAGTTATAATCATACTCACACTATCAAAATATGCCTCTCCCTCTTGCATAATTGTTATATATATAGAGTAAATATAGGTCAGTAAGGAACCAGTAGCCACTAGAAGGTCCATATTGACGATTTTAGCTTTTAATCCAAAATAGGCTCCACGAAAAAATATCCAACCGCTGTAAAAAAGTACAGGGGTAGCAAGAATTCCCTCTGCTATATTAAATATAGTTTTCATCTCTGTTGAAATTCCACTAAAATATCCAGCATATTGTGCAATTGCAATCCACATAATATTCATCGAAGCAAATATTGCAACTGCCATTCTTAAGTAATATGTTTTTCTCTCTTTATTAACATAATCTTCTTGTTTTGAAGCATCATAAGCAAAAGCGTTATACCCAATTGATCGAATCTTATCTATAATTTGTGAAAGTTTTACTGCATCATCAGCCCAGATAATTGTTGCTTTATTATTTGTAAAATTTATATTTGCTTCAACAATACCATCCATCTTTTGTAGAGCTTTTTCATTTAACCATACACATGCAGAACAATGAATCCCCTCTATCACAAGAGAAATTTTGCTAAAGCCGTCATTGTCTTTTTTTACATATTGGGAGTAAAAAGATGTAGTGTCAAAATTAGAGCTATCCTCTAGCTGATGGGTAGGTGGGCTTAGAGTGGTTGAACCTGCTTTATCATAAAAGCTCTCTAGTCCTTCATCATTTAAAAGATAATATACGCCTTTACATCCCGTACAACAAAAATAGCGAGTAAAAGTTTGTGCATTAGTTTTTTTTTGAGATAAAAAATCTGAGTCATCTTTTATCATCATACTTTCATCAAATTCTAAATGACAATGTGTACATGGAATTTTATTTGACAAGTTCAAATTTTCCTAATTTTTTATTTTTTACAATCTTTTCACATGAGCTTATGTAGCCATTCATACATATATATGTACCGTTATTACTACATGCTTGGATAAATCCAATAGCTAAACCAAGATTTAAACTAGATTCCACTTTATCAATCTCATAAGGGTTCATTGCACCTGTTAAAACTATTTTTCTATCATCAAATATTTCATTTAAAAACTCAGCAGTATCATTCATCGTATCTGTTCCATGTATAATAATAAATAAATCATCTTGTGATTGCATAATTATAGAAGCTATCATCTTTCTGTCGTCTAAGTCCATATCTAACGAATCTTTAAATAATACACCAGCTAAACCATAATCTGTCTCTACACTTTTTAATATATCTTCTATTGCAAAACTATCACATGGCACTTCAAGTGTACCATCTAGCTTATTGTAACGCTTATTAAATGTACCACCGCAATTTAGTATTAACAATATATCTCCTTTAATGAAGAGACTATCTTAGTAGCTTTTGATGAGGTAATAGTTTTATCTTCATTAAGCAGATAAGACTCTTTAAGTCCTGCATTTATTCCAGCTTCTATATCTCTCTCTTTATCTCCAATAATTATAGAATTTTTCATATCTATATCAAATTCATTAGATGCATCTAATAACATTTTTGGGTGTGGCTTTCGACATTCACATCTCCCTGTAATATCTGGATGGTGAGGACAAAAATAAACTTTTTTAATCTCAATGTTGTTTTTTAAAAATTCAGATACCATCCAAGATGTCAAGTTATTAAAATCAACTTCGCTATAGTATTTTCTAGCAATTCCTGATTGATTTGTCACAATAATAATTATATATCCTAAGTCTTGATAATGTTTGCATAGTTCAAATATGCCATCGATAAATTCAAACTCTTCTATTTTATATAAATAATCTTTTTCAATATTTATAACACCATCACGGTCTAAAAAAAGAGCTTTATTCAATTAGTTTACACCTGCACCAAATATCTCTTTTTCTATAATGTCACATATAATATGACCAATTAGTATATGAGATTCTTGAATACGAGGAGTAGAATCCGATGGTACAACTAAAGCAATATCTGCTAACTTAGCCATCTCTCCACCATCTTTACCAACTAAAGCAACTGTAGTGATGTTTTTTTTCTTAGCACTATGAAATGCATTAATAATATTTAGAGAGTTTCCAGAGGTAGATATACCAATAAACAGATCACCATCTTGCCCCATCCCCTCAAGCTGACGGGAAAATATTTTATCATATCCATAATCGTTACCTATAGCTGTTAAAGCTGATGTATCTGTAGTTAGTGCTAATGATGCCAAAGAATCTCTGTCAAAACCATATCTGCCAACCAACTCAGCTGCAATATGTTGTGCATCAGCTGCACTACCACCATTTCCAGCTAAAATAGTTTTTTTATTATTTTTATATAACGCTATACAAAATTTAGACACTTGCTCTATTTTATTTAAAAGTTCTTCATTTTTATAAATTTTTTGTTTTGTTTCATATGATTTTTTTATTTGGTCTTTAATATGGTCTTTCATTAATTAATAGCCTAAAGTAAAGTATATAAAATAATACCATTTTAAAGATTAGTTTTTTATTTGGAGTTGTAGTTTTACAAAGAAGTTATATTTAAAAACATTGTAAAGTATTTTTAAATATAAGTTCAAAGTAAAAAATGACCAACTAGGCAGCGACCTACATTTCCAATCCTGAAAGGATAAGTATTATCAGCG
>JAMOMX010000040.1 GCA_027066935.1 Sulfurimonas sp.
AATTATCCTGGATTGAAAAGCAACTCTAACTATGAGAACGCACAAAAATACTTTGATGATGGAGCTTCATCTGGATTGCTTAGTTTTGAAGTTGGCTCACTTCAAGAGGCTACAAAAATTGTAAATGCTACTAAACTATATTCACTAGTTGTAAATATAGGTGATACAAAATCTATTATTACTCATCCAGCTTCAACTACCCACCAACAACTAAAACCAGAAGAACTAGATGCTTGTGGTGTTCCAGCTGGACTAATTAGAATATCTTGTGGATTAGAGTCTATAAAAGACTTAATAGCAGATATAGAACAAGCTTTAGAGGTATAAATTTAAAAATAAGATATTTTCGCTAAAATAGCACTATTATTTTATGGAGAGATAAAACGTTGCCCTTAAATCTAAAAACACATACTGAACACTTTACTAATCCCCTTTATTTAGAAAGTGGTCGTATTTTAGAACCCTACGATATAACATATGAAACATATGGTGAGCTAAATGATGATAAAAGCAATGTGATTGTAGTTTGTCATGCACTAACTGGCTCACATCATGCAGCAGGTACATATAATGGTGATAGAAAAGCTGGTTGGTGGGATGGATTAATTGGTCCAGATAAAGCAGTAGATACAAATAAATATTTTGTTATTTGTACAAATGTTATTGGCTCATGTTTTGGCTCAACTGGACCAATGAGTCCAAAACCACCACACAATGACCCTTATAGATATAAATTTCCAGTTGTTAGCATAAAAGATATGGTAAAAGCTCAAAGAATACTTTTTGATAGATTGGATATACATAGAGTTGAAGCAATTATTGGTGGTTCTATGGGTGGGATGCAAGCACTTCATTTTTCAATTCATTATCCAAACTTTGCAAACAAAATAATAGCACTAGCTACCACTTATGCTACACAACCTTGGGCTATTGCATTTAATAAAGTAGCTTTTGAATCAATACTTAAAGATCCTGACTTTAAACAAGGCTATTATGATCCTGACATTTTAAAAGAAACAGGATTAAATGGCATGGCGGTTGGTCGCATGGCTGGACACATAAGTTTTTTATCTCAAGAATCAATGCATGAAAAATTTGGTCGAGAATATAAAAAAGATGATGGTCTTTATGAACTTTTTGGTAAGTTCCAAGTTGAATCATATCTTGAGTATAATGGTCATAACTTTACAAAATGGTTTGATCCATTAGCTTATCTTTACATAACAAAAGCTATAAATATTTATGACTTAGCTCGTGGGTTTGACTCACTAAAAGATGCTCTTAAAAAAATCACAGCAAATCTTCATCTTATAAGTTTTAGTAACGATATGTTGTTTAAAAGTTCTGAAATGAAAAACATAGATGATATTTTAAACTCACTAAATAGTAAAAATCATAAATATATTGATATACAAAGTGATTACGGGCATGATGCTTTTTTAGTAGAGTTTGATAAATTTCAACACCATATAAAGGACGCACTAAATGGCTAAAGAAAATTTAAATTTTGAAACTAAGCTTGAAAATGCTAAAAAAACATTAGAGACTTTAATGAATCCAGAAATAACACTTCAAGATAGTGTAAAAGCGTACGAAAAGGGCATGAAGGAACTAAATGAAGCTCAAAAAATACTTGAAGATGCTCAAATAAAGATTACAAAAATTAAAGATTCATAAATGAGAGCGGCATCTCTTCAACTATCTTCACAAGGGATGAGTAGCACAAAACTTTATAATTACATCCGTATAGCTCACAAACAAGGTGTGAAAGTACTGCTTCTTGGAGAATATACATTAAATCCATTTTTTAAAGAGCTCGAATCATTATCGATTAATATGATAAAAGATCAAGCAAAGTTTCAAATTAGAATCTTAAAAGAGTTGTCTTTAACATACTCAATGACAATAGTAGCTCCACTTATTATGGTTAAAAAAGATAAAATCTATAAAACAATTGCAAAATTTGCACCTGCATCCACATTTTATTATGAACAACAAATACTTATAAATTATAAACATTGGAATGAAGAAAAATTTTATGCAAATGAAAAAAAAGCACTTCAAACACCATTTATATTTAAAGTTGATGGATTTAAATTTGCAATATTAAGTGGATTTGAACTTCATTTTGATCAATTTTTTTCAAAACTAAAATCAAAAAATATAGATTGTATATTAGTACCAAGTGTATCTACATTTGATTCTTATGAGAGATGGAAATCACTAATATTATCTCGCGCATTTATAAATAATTGTTATATTTTAAGAGCTAATCGTATTGGTGAATATACTGATAAAAACAGTGATTGGCTATTTTACGGAGATTCGATTTTAGCTTCACCTGATGGGGAACTACTGGAACATTTGGGTAACAAAGAGGAGTTGATGATTGTTGATATGAATCATGCTGATGTTGTAACCTCAAGGAGAATTTGGGGATTTAAAGAATTATCTAAAAGATAATTAATATTAATGATGATATAATTTTTCCAATTAATAAATTTAGCAAAGGTTTTAATATATGATGGAATATTTTCATCGCCAAGTTCAACTTTGGGGAGAAGATACACAGCGTGATCTTCAAAATAAAAAAATAGTTATTGTAGGTACTGGTGGGCTAGGTTCATCTTTATCTTTTGCTTTGGGTGCAAGTGGCATTGGTGAGATTCATTTAATAGATTTTGACCATGTAACAGTGCATAATATCCATAGACAGATTGCTTTTAAGGTTGGCGATGAGGGTAAGAACAAAGCTATTTTAAATGCAAACCTTATTCATGAGAGATGCCCTTATGTAAAAGCTATTGCACATGAGTGTGATTTTAAGACTTGGTGTGAAAAAGGGATAGAGGTAGATCTTATTTTAGATGGTACTGATAACTTATTTACTCGTGGTGAGATAAATGAATATGCAAAAGAAAAAAATGTACCATGGATTTATGGAAGTGTTGAAGCATACCATGGTCAGGTTTGTTTTATAGATAAATCATCATTTACAGATGCATTTAAAATCATGAAATTAACCCCAGCTGGTATTACAGGTGCAATAGTTATGCACCTTGCTACACTACAAGCAAACTTAGCACTTAGATATCTAGCTGGTTTAACAGTTAAAAAAGATTTATTATATTATCTATTTTTCAACGATGAGGGTGAGTTAGTAAATCAAAAATTTAAATTGCCAGTAGCTTAATATTTTTTTTAATATATGCTACCTCTATATGCAGTGATATTTAATATCACTGCATATAAAAGATATTCCAAACTACAAAGTTAATTTTCATCACTCTTTAGATATAATTCCGAAATTGTAAAATTCTAAATTTTAAGGCATATAACCATTGTTTGATTTAAAAAAATATACAGGCACAAATATCAAAAACGATATTTTATCTGGTCTAGTTGTAGCTGTTGCCTTAGTCCCTGAAGCTATCGCATTTAGTTTTATCGCTGGTGTTAGCCCTATTGTTGGTTTATATACTGCTTTTATATTAGGTCTTATTACATCTCTCATAGGGGGTAAACCTGGTATGATATCTGGTGCTACTGGCGCGGTTGCTATAGTTTTAGTTGGTCTTACTCTTGAGGTAAACACTCTTTTATCTGCTCAGGGCCTAGCTCGTGAAGCTATAGCTATGGGTGTACTTCATTATATACTCTTAACAACTGTTATAGCTGGAGTTATCCAAATATCTATTGGAGCTTTAAAGCTTGGTAAATTTATCCGTCTTGTTCCAACTCCTGCAATTCACGGTTTCGTAAATGGTTTGGCTATTGTAATTGCTACTGCTCAGTTTAAGTTCTTTGAGGGACAAAACTACATGATGTATATTTTGGTTGCTACAACTATGTTAATTATGTATCTACTTCCAAAATTTACAAAAGCTATCCCTGCTGGTTTAGTTGCAATTATTGTAATCACTTTGGGTGTTTATTTTACTAATGCAGATACTCTTCTTTTAAGTGGTTTAGATGATATGAGTAAGTATGCTGGACAGATGCCAAGCTTTATTATTCCAGAGTATATATTTTCTCTGGATGCAATTATGATGGTTCTTCCTTATGCTGTTATTGTTGCTCTTGTTGGAATTATTGAGTCATTACTTACCCTTTCTGTTTTAG
>JAMOMX010000041.1 GCA_027066935.1 Sulfurimonas sp.
TTAGTTGGTTAGAATGCTGGCCTGTCACGCCGGAGGTCGCGAGTTCGAGTCTCGTCCGCCGCGCCATTTAAAACTTTATCAAAAACTCCTATAAAATTGATACCTTTTTTGTTTGAATTGTTAGTTAGGTTGTTTTAAAATTTTCTCATTGATTTTTTATTTGTTATTTCATCGTTTTCAGATTTGCTTACCATTATTGTATAGTATTTATTAAGTATAAAAGTAGTGAAATAATCTACTTGATGTATAGTGTAAAGTATCACAAACAGGTTGTAAAGTTTTCAACTGTATTCAATCCTAATCAATCCAATAATTTGGTTTTCTGTGAAAATTTGCAATGGCTACAACGAAAATTTTATCACTTCTGTTTCTAACTTCCTGTTTTTTAAACAATTATAGATTTTATCTATCTATCCATTTGAAAATTTCAAGTATCAGAATTTTTTCTTTTTCAATTTTATAGATAATTGTATAACCTTGATAAATAAGGTCTCTATAGTGTTCATCATCAAAATAGATAGATTTTCGATATTGTGCAGGATTGTCTTTGAGAAAAATTATCTTTTTGTTAAGTTTTCTCTCAAAATATAGTGCAGCACTTTTTTTATCTTTTGCAATGTATTTTAAGATATTAAAAAGCTGACTAAGATACTGTTCATCTTTGATAATTATCATCTTTGTAAATCGAACTCTGTTTTGAAAAATTCATCCATTTTCTCTTTATATGCATCTTCTGTAATATAGTTTCCATTTTTGATTCTCTCTTCTGCTTCATAAACTCTTTTTTGAACACTCTCAATACTATTGACAAAAAATTCATCAGACATGGAAAATTTTTTGTCGATAATTTTGACTTCATCTTCTGGTAATGTGTGCAATAGATTTAAAAACTTTTCAAAATAACTATCTTTTATTTGTAATTGAATAGTTTGCATCTGTTTCCTTTTGCTATATTTTTGTCTAATTGTACCATAATCTAAAAGTGCTAACTAGAAGTAATGCTCCTCTTATCATACTTCATCGTTTTTTTCTTCAAAAGTATTTTTTTTATTTTTAGATACTTAGTATCTAAATCCTCTTTTAGAGATTTAAAATACTGGCTTTTAATTATTAATTGTACTCTCGTCTCTCTTTTTCTCGTTTGCTTTTTAAAAAGTCAATTTTCAAACCCCGACCCCGAAAATTCACTTTGTTCGTATTTTCTAAATAATATACAATATATGTGTTATTTAGAAAATATTGAGTTGTTGTTTTTCTTTAAGTTTTTAATTATTTTAATTTTTAGATATAATCTTTATGTTTTCTAAATAATTTTATTTGCTAATGGAAGAATTTGAGAGGTTATTTGTATGGATTGTGTATTAATAAATAGTTATATCCAAAAGTTCGAGATGTTATCGGCAAAATAAAGATTAAGTCTTTACGGAGTTGAACCATAACATTAAGTTCGTTTTTTTTCTTGGAAGTCCTGTCTCTTTTAAAAAAAAGAGACGTAAAAACTCTGGAAAAAGAAAAATAAACTTTCTTGAAAGTTTGAATATGCCTATTTTGGGTAAATTTAAAAATTATAAGGAGAATAATTATGCCATTACCATTTATACCGTTATTTGCTGTGGGTACAACTCTAGTGGCTGGACTATTTGGAGTAAAGAAAGGCTTAGATGCAAAAGAAGATTTTGATGATGCAAAAAAATATAATCGCAAAGCTAAAAATGCTTATGAAGAAGCTAATAAAGAATTAGAAAATGCTAGAGATAATGCTCAAAAATCTTTAGAAACATTAGGTAAACTTAAATTTGAATTATATAGAGATTCTATATTTCCATTTATTGAAGCATATGACAAAATAGATGGTCTAGAAAAGAAAAAATTTTTTACAGCAGAGGGAGAATTATCAAAAGTTGAACAGATAGCCCAAATGAAAGAAAACAGTTTAGAGTTGAAAGAGATTGTTGGTGGCGGTATTACATCTCTTGGTGCAGGTGGATTAGCAGGTCTTGCGTCATATGGTAGTGTTGGGCTTATTGGGGCTACTGCTTCAACGGGAACTGCTATTGGTGGATTAAGTGGTGTTGCGGCAACAAATGCTACATTAGCTTGGCTTGGTGGTGGAACCTTAGCAACTGGTGGATTTGGCATGGCTGGTGGGGTAGCTGTACTTGGTGGTATTGTTGCAGGGCCTGTTTTAGCAGTCGGAGGTATGATGTTATCTTCAAAAGCTGAAGCTGCAAAAGAGGATGCTCGAGCTAATTATGCTCAAGCAAAATTAGCAGTAGAGGAGATGAAATCAGCAACAGTTGTCACTATGGGAATTGAAAAAAGATTCGATGAATTGTCACATATATTAACTAAATTAGATAAATTATTTAAACCTTTATTGTACTCGCTAGTTCATTTATCAAATACAAATACAGATAGTGCTACATATACCAAAAAAGAAGATGACATTATTGATAATTCAACAATGTTTGCCATATCTATAAAAAACTTATTGGAAATACAAGTACTAGACAAAAATGGTAATTTAACACAAGAATCAAAGAAAATAATCAAAAAAGAAAGAGAAAAAATTATTTAAAGGCTTTTTATGCAAGATATATTAAATTCCTCAGAAGAATTAAATCCAGAATTAATGTATGAATTTTTGATTAAAAGACATATCGAGCAATTTTTAAACGGTGTAATTCCTGACAGCCATCCTATATCCGATAGAGTTTCATACTATGGCTATGGAAACCTACCAAATATAGGAAGTCATCTAGAAACCTCACGATGGGTATATACTCATCATGGAATTTATATAGGTAATGAAGAAGTTATTCACTACTCAGGCTTAGCTGATGGATTCAAATCTGGTCCCGTAGAAAAAACTTCTCTTTCAACTTTTCTTGTTGGTAATGACTATAAGATAATTTTACATTCTGATACAAAATATTCACAAGAAAAAATAGTTGAAAGAGCAACCCGAAGGTTGGGTGAATCTGATTATAATCTATTATTCAATAATTGTGAACATTTTGCATACTGGTGTTTTTATAATGTAAACTCTAGTAATCAAATTAATCGTTCATGTCAGGTATTAGGAGGACCTATAAGAGGCGTAATGAATGTAAATGAAACATCAAAACATCTTTATGCCTACATGCGAGGAGATATAAAAAGTGAAAAATTATTAAAGGAGATAAATAATTTAGGAGTTACTACAGTTTCAACCGTGCTTTATGCAGGATTAGGGCAAATAGCTATACCTATTCCTATTGTTGGAGCTTTTATAGGAGCTATTGTTGGTTCAGTTATTGGAAATTTATTAACACAGTCTGGTTTGATTGCCTTAGGTGATAGTGATATTGTCAAAATATCTAAAGAAAGAAGAAAAAAAATTGAATACATGTGCGATCTACTTATTCCACAAATTGAAAAAAGTAGATTAGAATTAGAACGATATATTGATAAATATTTTTCTGATAGAAAAGAGATTTTTGAGAATTCATTTAATACCATAGAACTATCATTACATAGTAACAATAGTGAGCAACTATATTCAAGTCTAAATACAATAAATAATCAATTTGGAAAATCAATTAGATTTAAGAATGCTGTTGATTTAAGACAACATAGAAAATCTGGTAAAAAATTAATTTTTTAAAAAAATTAAATATGAAACACTTTTTTAAAACCCACTTTACCTTTTCAAAATTTTAGATATTGCAGGAGTTGATAAGTTTGTAAAATTTGCTGTCGATTCAAATCGGACAGTCCAAAAAAACTAAAGAGTGTAACTTTTAACTTTTAAATCTATTTGTTCTCTTTTCTTTTTATAAATTTAAAATATTTTACAAAAAAACAGATATAAACCACCAAACACCCCAAACCCATTTCTTTTAAAAAACCACATTTCAACTTCAAAATGTTAAAATATCCTCACATTTTATAAAGGATATTGTATTTTGGCACAATTTAAAAGTAGCTTTTTCACACTCTTTTTGGCTTTGTTCTTTTTCTCAAACTGCTCCTCACATGCCAAAGTTCCCCTCACTTCAAAAGATATCCAATATATCAATATTATAAATGGTACAGCTACCCAGTGTATGATGGATGAGTTTTTTATGTATCA
>JAMOMX010000042.1 GCA_027066935.1 Sulfurimonas sp.
TAATATCTGGATCCATTTTTATATGATTCATCAACTCTTTTATATCTGTTTTAAAGATTGTGCTAAGTAGTGAAAACATACCAGCTAGATAAGCTTTGTTTTTATTTTCATCAGTTGCTTCTGCTTGCATCTTTTCTGCCCTTTTTATAGCCAATGCCAAAATAGTTTTAGAAGCTGAATTTTTAGAAACTTCTGCATATAAATAAACCAACAACCATCTTAATAATTTATCTCTACCCATTAAAGTTATCACTTGAGTTAAAGATTCAATTGGAACAGTAAAATTTTTAGTTTTATTGAAAAATTCAACAAGTTTAAAAGATAAATCAGGTTGTTTTTTTATAAAAGATTCTAATTGTTCAGTAGAGTCATTTTCTTTAATTATTTTAATTAATTGAAGTACTATTAATTGTGCTGGTTCTACTGAGGCAATAATTTCTATAACTTCTGGTTTATGAATAAAATCACCTTGAAAATAATCAAAACCCATCTCTTTGTATTTAAGTAAATCATCTTTAGATTCAATATTTTGAGCTAAAATTTTAATTCTACTACCTTTAAATTTGTGTACTACTTTTTCTAAATTTTCTGGTTCAGATAGCAAAACATCCATTTTTAATATATCAATAAAGTTAAAAAGCCTACCAAATTTTTTTATCATCTTGGCGCTAGAATCAAAATTTTCAAGCGATAGCTTGAAACCTGTTTTCTTATACTTGATGATTCTAGAGACAACTTCTTCTGATAATTCTATATCTTTTAATATATTTATGATAAATCTATCTTTGTCTAAAACATCTAAAATACCTTTTAAAAGTGTAACTTCATCAACATTAATAAATGCAAAAGCTTTTCTACCTAAAAGTTTATTTAATTTTTTACTTGATATAGAACTTATTATCAATTTTGCTGTTGCTTTAAAATTTTCAGAAAGACCTGTCCAATTATTTTCATTATCTGTGAATTTTAATTCATAGGCAAATAACATTTTTTTATTATCAAGTATTTTTTGTTTAGAAATGTTGATAGTATTCATACTTTAGGCCTTTGATTTTATAGATTATATCATCATTAATTTTATTTAACTATAATCTTGGCGTCTATAATTTCTATCTCTGCATTTAATTCAGCTTCAAAAATTCTATCTGGAAATTTAGCCAAAACATCGTCATATTTTGGGTTAGTTTTGCAATATTTTAAAAACTCATCATCATTAGATTGTGAATTTAATTGTGCTTGTGGAAATATAATGTTTATAAATTCATCAATGTCATAGATAACTTTTGCTTTTCCCTCTAAGAGCAATTTGTTAGTGCCTTTGCTCTCACCTATTCTTTGTGCTAAAACATATATATCTTTGCCCATTTTAAGTGCAAACTCTACACTTTTCATTGTGCCACTACCCTCATCTGCTTCTCCAACAACAAGTACTTTCCCAAGTGCAACAACAAGTTCATTTCTAATAACAAATGTATATGCCCGAGATGAAGCACCATTTTCAAATTGACTAAGAAGTAAGCCGTTATTTTGTATATTGTTTAATAAATTTTTATTTACAGCAGGGTAGCGTATATCTACCCCACAAGGAAGTACTGAAATTGTATTTGAACTTCCAGCACCATTGTGAGCTACTGCATCTATCCCCATAGCTCCACCACTAACTACACAAATCCCAATTTTTGCCAATTTTGCAGAGAGGTTTTGTATTTGAGTTCTAGAGTATTTTGAGGGTTTACGACTACCAACAATAGATATTTTTTCTTTATCTAATAAAGCAAGATTACCATCATAAAAAAGCTTTTTTGGATATGTTTTCATATCCTGAAGTTCTTTTATATGATGATTTAAAATAGCCATCTAATACAGCTTATTAATGAATACTAACTCTACATCTGCAAATAATGCTTTTGATTCATCAATAGCTAATAAAGTATTTTTATGTGGATGCCCTATCGCAATTGCACTTCCATACTCTTTAGAAACTTCTATAGCTTTTTTTATCTGATTTTTTATATATTTTTTATCTGATTGATGATCTAAAAAAACATCTCGTGAAATATATTTTAATCCAAAACTTTTCATAACTTTTGGAACTTTTGTTTGTGCTGTTGTGCGAGAATCAATAAAATTAATATGGTTTTTATTTAGTACGGTTATTAACCTGTTGACAGCTTTTTCGTTTGAAGTGAATTTACTTCCAGTATGGTTGTTTATATAGCTCACTCTAGGGAAAAGTTTTTTAATTTTTTTCACCATATCTCTTATCTCTGATTTGGAATCTGTAATTCTTAAAGTAAAAGGTTCCTCTTTTGTAAAGTTATTGGCTTCCATAGGAAGATGTACCATATAAAAATCTTCTTTTGAAGCTAATTTTGCTGAATTTGGCCTATTTTTTGATGGTGGCAAAAAGCTCATAGTCAAAGGAAGATTTAGTTTTTTTATAGCAGCTACTTGACTTCTTACAGAGACATCATCGAGTATTATTGCTAATTTTGGTTTTGTAGATGACTGAGTGAAATCTTTTTTTATCCGCATTGGTGGTTTTGCTAAAGATGATTCATCATATTCATGATTTGCACTAATGTTTTTTTGAGAAGTTTGTTTTAAAACTTCTTTTAATCTATCATTCACACTTTTATTTTCTATTATAGCAGCAGCTTTTTCTTTGTTTTTTTGCTCTAAGCTAGTGTGTGTTTTTGTATCGTTGTATCCAAAGTGATAACCCACAGCCAAAGATGCAGATATAACTACAATAAAACTAAGTATCCAAATAATGTAAGATAAATACTTTGAACTACTTTTTACTTTCTTTCTTCTTTTTGCCATCTATTTTATAACCGATTATTTTATTTTTAAAACTATATCCTAAAACAACAAAATAGAGTATTAATATTGCATATTGACATACTTCTATATAATGAGCTTTTTTTAAGTATTTTTTATGTATAATTGCGAGTTCCTTTCTCTTTGTACTATTTAATTTTAAGTAGTATATACAGGGCGTAGCCTTTAACCAAAGGGGAAAACAAAAGCCCGCGGGCAATTCCAAAAGGAGATATACTCAATGAGAAATTACGAAAACTTAGTAATCGTAAAACCAACATTAACAGCAGAAGAGATTCAAGAAAGCCTAAAAGCTATTCAAGAAGTTATCACTTCAAACGGTGGCTGCATAGCTATAACTGACGATATGGGAATGAGAAAATTAGCATACCCTATTGACAAAAATGAACGCGGATTTTTCCAAGTTATTTATTATTCAGCTGAGCCTTCAGTAATCACAGAAATTGAAAGAAAATTTCGTTTAAACGAAGAACTTTTAAGATTTGTTACTATCAAATATGATACTAACCGTGAGATTACAGCATGGAATGAGCTTGTTAAAAAAGCTCAGAAAAAAGCAGAAGCACCAGCTCCAGTTGCAGAAGAAGCACCGGCTCCGGTTGCAGAAGAAGCACCAGCTCCGGTTGCAGAAGAAGCACCGGCTCCAGTTACAGAAGAAGCTCCAGTAGCTTAATAATTAAGCTTTAATAAAAAAGGAAACTCATGTTTAACAAAGTTATTTTAGTTGGAAACTTAACACGCGACATAGAACTTAGATACTCTCAAAGTGGAATGGGCATAGCAAATACTGCTATTGCAACAAGCCGCAAATATACTAGTAATGGTGAGAAAAAAGAGGAAGTTTGTTTTGTAGATATTACTTTTTTTGCACGTAGTGCAGAGATTGCTAACCAATATCTTCGCAAAGGGAGTAAAATCCTAGTTGAGGGCCGCTTAAACTTTGACCAATGGGTAGATCAAAATGGACAAAAAAGAAGTAAACACTCTGTAGTGGTTGAGACTATGCAGATGTTAGATTCTAAAGGTGACAATCAAGGTGGTGGTAATTATAATTCAGCACCTCAAGCGCAACCTCAAAATCAAGCACCAGCTGGACAACAGGCTCAGAGTTATCAAGCACCTGCACAGCAGCAAAGTTATGCTCAGCCTCAGCAACAACAGCAGTCGCAACAGTCATATCAGCAACCAGCTCGTCAGATGCCAAGTTCTAATGAAGTTCCAGTGATCGACATTGATGAAGATGAAATTCCATTTTAAAAATAAATAAT
>JAMOMX010000043.1 GCA_027066935.1 Sulfurimonas sp.
AGTTCCCTCATAATCCTCAGCTAAAAGCAGTTCACGAAAAGCCTTTGAACCAGTAGCATTGCTTCTCTCCCCCATTAAAAGTGGAGCAGGCTCTTGCATAAGTGGAGTTGTATTAAAAAGTGAAGCTATTGAGTTTGGATGAGTTCCAGTTGGTTGTTTTGGTTTTGTATTTGACACTTTTTTTACTAATGCTCGAATATGTTCAGGTGTAGTTCCACAACATCCACCTAAAAAACTAACACCATCAAACTCTAAAAATTTCTCTTGATTTATTGAAAAATCTTCTGGATTCATAGGATAATAAGTATAACCACCACGATTTTGAGGCAGTCCAGCATTTGCATGAATACTTATAGGTTTATGCCAAACTTCACTTAGAGTTTTTACATGTTTAAGCACTTGTTCTGGACCAGTTCCACAGTTAAAACCAAGACTTAAGATGTCAAAAGGCTCTAGTATAGTAGCAATTGTCTGAGCATCAGTCCCTATGAGCATAGTTCCGCTTAACTCTATTGTTACTGATACCATAATTGGAATTTGAACATCTTTTTGCCTAGATGCTTCTTGACATGCATGGAGTGCTGCTTTGATTTGAAGTGGGTCTTGGCAAGTTTCTAATAAAAAAACATCCACACCACCATCTATAAGAGCTAAACAAAATTCTGCATAACCCTCATACATCTCATCATAAGTTATATGTCCAAGTGATGGAAGTTTTGTTCCAGGTCCAACAGAGCCTAAACAAAATCGTGGATGCTCTGGTGTACTAAATTTTTCACATTCAGACTTAACTAATTTAGCCCCTGCTTTTGTTAATTCATAGGAGCGATCTGAAATTTGATACTCATCTAAAACCCAAGAAAAAGAACCAAAAGTATTTGTAGTGATAAAATCAGCACCAGCATCTAAATACGCAGCAAAAATCTCACTTAAAACTTCAGGGCATGTAGTATTTAAAAGTTCGTTACACCCTTCATTTTCTTCCCATGCTTCTTCTGGAATTTTATCTTCACGCTCTTGAAGTTGTGTCCCCATCGCACCATCTATTATGAGTGGACGCTTTTTTATTGTTTGTAAAATGTATTCTTTAGTGCTTAGCATGCGAGAATTAGTTCCTCTTTTATAGTTAATGAAATAATATCACTTTAGAGCATAAAGAATGCTTTTTAAATAATTCCACTGGTTTTTTTTTAAGATTTTACTCGCTATAATAGTTGGCATAAAAATAACAATGGGAGATATTATGTTGAAAAAAATCATAGCAACTACATTAGTTACTATTGCGTTAATATTTAGTGGTTGTGGAGATCCTGAGGGTGAAGATAGGTTAGAGGCTCAATATGCTGTAGATCAAGGGGATAATCAAGCGGCAATTGACTTACTGACATCTAAAGCAAGTTTAAGCGAAGATGAAAAAATATTGTTGGCATCTGCATATATGGGTAGGGCTGGTTTTACTATAATTGATACTACAATTGCATTTGCACAGGCAAGTGAAGGGGTTAATGCAGATGATTTAATAAATCTTAAAAATACCCTTTTAAGTCAATCAACATCTACAGCCGAAGAAGATTTAATTTTTGCAATTGATACTTTTTTGAAAATAGATATTCCTAATGATGACACAAACTTAAAACTAGCATTAGCTTTTATTGTTAAAGTAATTATATTGCTTGATAGTGGCGTACCAGATGCTGTTTTGGCAAAAACAGCAAATGAAGGTTTTGATTTGGCTTTAAGTGTCTCTCCAGATGAGTTAAAACAAGATATAGCAGATATTAAAAATGAGATAGATACTGATTTAGATGGAGAGATATCATCTGCTGAAATAGCATTATATACACCATATAATTAAAGAATAAGGAAAGCTAAAAGTGAAAAAAATAATATTATTAGCGCTAATAGGTGCTACAACATCTTTATTTGCAATGTATGCAGAGCACGCAAGTTTATATAAAGACCCTAGAATTATGGGTATGGGTGGAGCAAATGTTGCTGTTGGTGGTTATTCTACATCGGTATTTACAAACCCAGCTGGTCTTGCAAATATAAAAAAAGAGCATGGTTATGTAGTTGATTTATTGGGATTAGGTGGATCATACACTCCTGAAGTAATCAATTTTATAGATGACTTTGATGATGCAAATGGTGAGGTTATTCCAATAGGAGAAACATTAAAAAAATATGCAGGGGATCATTTTCATGCGGGTATATCCAACTATTCATCAATATCTAAAAATTCTGATATGTTTTCTTGGAGTGTTGGTATATTGGCAGCTAGTGATTTTAACTTTATGACCCATAGTGATCTCTCCCTTACAACTACTTCTAGGGTATATGGAGGGCTGGTATTGGGTGCAGCTAAAAACTATAATACTGAGTATGGTCGAGTTGATATTGGTGTTAGCATCAAAGTAATTCATCAAAAATTTTATGAAGATACTTTAACAATTATTGATCTAATGGGTATTGATGATTTAACGCAATATATTGAAGATAAACTAGAGTCAAATACAGGTATTGGTATTGATATTGGTGCGATATATTATCCATTAAAAGATAATTATTTAAATCCAGCAATTGGATTTAGTGTTATGAATATTGGCTCTATTAGTATGGATGATAATTTTGGAGGGCAACCAACAACTGTAAACCTTGGGATATCTATCACTCCTGAAATTGAGGTTTTAGATAAATTAGTAGTAGCTATTGATTATGTAGACTTATTTAATGCTAATGAATATCGTTTATATAACAGTGATGGAACATATAATGATTATGAAGAATCTGATTTTATGAAAAGAGTTCGTCTTGGTGTTGGAGTTGGTTTAATTGAGAGTTCCCTTTTTTCAACAACTCTAAATTTTGGGATATATCAAGCTAGCTATACAGCTGGTATAAATATGGAGATCTCAATTGTAAAAATTAATTTTGCAACTTATGCTGAAGAGATTAGTACCTCTGGTATTGGTGAAGATACTTCTGATAGAAGATATATGGCTCAAATTGGTTTTGCTTGGTAGTATAATTTATGGTAATATTATTTATAATAAAATCTTAATAACAACTTTGTTACAATCAACTAATTAGAATCTAAAAAGGAATCGTTATGAGTGTAAAAACAACTAGTTTTACAGGTTCATGGAGAAACAAAAGATATTATTATTTTATTTTTGTAACAATTTTTACACTAGTTTTACCATGGGTTAATATAGAGGGCACCCACTTTTTTCTTCTTAGTTTTGAAAATTTAAAACTTCATTTAGCTTTTGTTGAGTTTGATATGCAAGAACTTTATCTTATGCCATTTATTTTAATGCTTATGTTTTTAGGAATATTTGGTATAACTGTACTGGGTGGTCGCGTATTTTGTGGATGGACTTGCCCACAAACAATTTTTAGAGTTATATATAGAGATTTAATAGAAACAAAACTTCTTGGTCTTCGTAAACGGATAAAAAATAAACAAATTGAACCAGATATGTCTCTTATGAAAAATAAGTTTAAAAAAGTTATAGCTATACTTTTATGGACAATATTAGCTTTAATAGCAAGTTCAAACTTAATGTGGTTTTTTGTACCACCTGAAGATTTTTTTCAATACTTATTAAACCCAGATGAACATAGATTATTATTTGCAATAGTGCTTTTCTCAACACTATTTTTAGTTTATGACATTGTAAAACTTCAAGAAGATTATTGTATCTACGTATGTCCTTATTCTCGTATTCAATCAGTTTTATATGATGAGCATACAGTTATGACTATTTACGATTTTCATCGTGGTGGAAAAATTTATGATGAGAAAAAAAATAAACTCCCTAGTTCGTCTCAAAAAGAGATTCAAGCAAGAACAGGTGAGTATGCTGAATGTACTGCATGTGAATCTTGTGTAAGTATTTGTCCTACTCATATCGACATCCGTAAAGGTCTTCAGCTTGAGTGTATAAACTGTCTAGAGTGTGCAGATGCATGTACAACAGTTATGGGTAAGCTTGGTAAAAAATCGCTTATTACTTGGTCTAGTGATTATGAGATAACTGAACAAAAAGGGAAAACTCATTATTGGCGTGCAAAAATTATAGGTTATATAGTGTTGCTTGTGGGTATCACAATTTTAACAGCTATTATGGGAAGCAATAAAGAGCATATGCTTTTAAATATAAATAAAGAAAATCGTCTCTATTCAGTTAAAAAAACAACTGATGGAATTGTTGTAAATAATGCCTATGAATTTTTAGTACAAAATACTAAAAGAGAAGATATGAAGTTCTACTTTGAAGTTATTGCACCAAAAGGAATGGAGGGTAAAATCACCATAGCTAAACCAACTAAACCATTTAATGTAGTTCCCGGAATTAAAAAGAAAAAAATAGTTATTTTACAAACAACAGAAGTTTTAGTTAATGATACAAAAAAAGATAGTATTATACCTATAGTTATTCGTGCATATGCTCTAGGACATGAAGATGAAATAGTGGTCTTTAGAGACTCTTCATTTATCTATCCTAAAGCAGATCATATTAAGGGTATAAAATAGATGTCATATTTACCAAATACATTAAACTCTTTTTGGCTTTGGAAAGAGGTTTCATCAAAACTAGGTATTAGTAATCCAGCATATAAATATTGGAAAAATACACCAAATATGAAACTAAATAATAAATATGTATTTATAAAAAAAGACACTTTACCACAAAAACATCAACATATCCAAACTATACTTAGTGACCTTTCAGGGCATCTTCCTATTAAATTTGCTTCTGATCAATTACATGTAAATGAACATATATTTTCATATGACAAGATGAAACTTTTTAATGAATTTGAGTATAAGTTTGTAGAAGATGTAAAGTTTGTTAATATAAAAAAATTTTTTCGAGAAAATGGTATTTTTATTCCAAAAAACTCAATACTTCAACTTGGAAAAATTAAAGATTTAGATTTATCTGCCTCAAGTGCCTTTTATAGATTAAAAGATGATTATGGTGTGGTGGTTTACGAATAATGAGTCCATTCTTTATTGAGTTTCGTGACCCCCTTTTTGGAATAATAATATTTTTTGCTTTAGTATTTATTATCACTATATCTTCATATTGGTGGACAAAGTATAAAAGCAAAGAAAAAACAAAAAGTTTAGATAAGTTTTTAAAAGATTTCAAAATAGTGCCAACAACAAAAGAGTTAAAACTATTAATCTCTAAAGGTGAGATGAGTGAGAAGTCTTGGATTTTATTGGCTAGACTTTATTCTAAGAATGGTGACTTTGAAAAAAGTATAGAGATTTATAGGGAGCTTATTGAAGTAACAGATAAATCAAATGTAAAAGAGATTATGTATCTTCTTGGAAGAATATATTTTAAGGCTGGTTTTTTAGAGCGTTCAAAAAAAGTATTTTTAGAGATACTAAGAAATAACCCTCGATCCCCACTAGTGTTGTATGATTTAGTTTTGGTTTATGAGTATATGAAAGATTATAATGCAGCTCTAGAAGCTTTAGAGCCATTAGACGAGTTAAAAAACGATGTATCGCTTGATAGTTTATATCTAAAGGCTATGAAAATACTTAATGATAATGATTTATCAAATGAACTAAAAGCTTATGAGCTTTTAGAGTTATATAAGATAAGTGGTAATTTAACGTATATGATATTTGAATTCTTATTTCGTGTAAACCCAAAATTAGCATGGGATAATTTAGATAGTTCAAAAAGTGAGCTTTTAACAGATATATTTTGGCATATCGATAAAAAAGATTTGGATTTTGATATAATTTCAAATAATGGCTATTTGCGTGAATTATATAGTGCTAGAGGCGATATTAAAGACCTATCAAGAAGCTCTGTATTTGAGTTTGACATGTTGATAAATTTAGATAAAAAAGTAAATGCAACTTTGAGTTTTGAATATATTTGTGACAACTGTAAAAATATTTTCCCGTTTGCATTTAATAGATGTGGGAATTGTCATGCTATTGATACAGGTACAATAGGTATAACAATAATTAAAAATTTTCATAGGGATTTTAGTGAAGAAAATAACTCTTTTCAGTGATGGAAGTGCTCTAGGTAATCCTGGTCCTGGTGGATATGGCGTAGTTTTGCGATTTGGAGATAAAGAGAAAGAGCTTTTTGGTGGAGAGCCACATACTACAAACAATAGAATGGAACTTCTAGGTGCTATTGAGGGGCTTCGTGCATTAAAAGAACCATGCGAGGTTGAGATTATCTCTGATTCTTCATATGTAGTTAAAGGGATTAATGAGTGGTTGGTTAATTGGATTAAAAGAGATTTTAAAAAAGTTAAAAATTCAGATCTATGGAAAGATTATATAGAAGTTTCTGCGTCACACAAAGTAGTGGCAACTTGGGTTCGTGGGCATGATGGACACATTGAAAACGAAAGATGTGATAAACTTGCACGAAATGAGGCCGAAAGGCAAAAAGAATTACTTGGGAGAATATAGATGCCAAAAGATATTACAAATCTTGAAAATGCTTTGGGATATAAGTTTAAAACTAAAAAGCTTATTACTGAAGCATTAACGCATAAAAGTTATAAACAATCTTATGATAATGAGCGTTTAGAATTTTTAGGAGATGCTGTTTTAGATTTAGTTATTGGTGAATACTTATATAAAAATTTTCCTAAATCAGATGAGGGTGAATTATCTAAACTGCGTGCATCTTTGGTTAATGAAGGTGGTTTTAATAAGTTAGCAAATTATTTAAACTTAGGAGATTATATCTATCTCTCTAACGCTGAAGAAAAAAATGGAGGACGGGAAAAACCATCACTGCTCTCAGATGCTTTTGAGTCTATAATTGGTGCTATATATTTAGAATCAGGATTAGAAACAATAAGTAAAATAGTACTAATATTATTAGAAAAAAATTATGATAAAATTAGTCTTGATAATTTATTTAAGGATTTTAAAACAGCTCTACAAGAGATAACACAATCAAGATTTGGTTTAATCCCTGAGTATGAAGTTTTAGCATCTCGTGGACCTGATCATAAAAAAGAGTTTGAGATAGCTGTAATTATTGACTCTAAAGAGTATGCAAGGGCTATTGGGAAAAGTAAAAAAATTGCTCAACAAGAAGCATCTAAAATAGCTTTAGATATTCTGAAGGATGAAAAATGAATTATCTCGCCAAAGGCGTAGCTTTAGTGACTGAACATAATCTGGACGCGTTCAGATTATGTGAGAAAAAAATATGAACAGCTTTGGAGAAAAAATAAAATTTTCTACATTTGGAGAATCACATGGAGTAGCACTTGGTTGTATTCTTGATGGAGTTCCTGCTGGACTTAGCATAGATGAAGTATATATTCAAAGTGAATTAGATCGTCGCAAACCTGGTAAAAGTGAATTTGAAACTTCAAGAAAAGAAGCAGATAAAGTTGAAATTCTCTCAGGAGTATTTGAGGGCATAAGCACAGGTACACCAATTGCAATGCTAATTTACAATACTAACCAAAAATCTAAAGATTACTCAAATATTAAAGATATATTTCGTCCAGGACATGCTGATTTTACCTATTTTCATAAATATGGTTTAAGAGATTATCGTGGTGGTGGTCGCTCATCTGCACGTGAAACAGCAGCTAGGGTAGCTGCTGGTGCTATTGCAAAACTGATGTTAAAAGAGTTAGGAATTGATATTAAAAGTGGAATTAGTGCCATTGATGGTATAGAAGCGATGGAGAATGATTTTTTACACGCTAAAAAAAGTTTAATATACGCTCTTGATTCAAAGGTTGAAGAGGCTCAAAAAAACGCTATTTTAAAAGCTAAAAATGAGCATGATTCTGTTGGAGGGGTAGCTAAAATTGTAATAGCAGGAGCACCAATAGGTTTAGGTCAACCACTCTACTATAAGCTTGATGGTGTCTTGGCTGATGCTATGATGGGGATAAATGCGGTAAAAGCTGTAGAGATAGGTGATGGAATATTGAGTTCATCTAAGCATGGTTCACAAAACAATGATGAAATTACAAAAGATGGATTTTCATCTAATCATTCAGGTGGAATATTGGGCGGTATAAGTAATGGTGATGAGATAGTTTTAAATGTATATTTTAAACCAACACCATCAATTTTTAAAACACAACACACTATAACAACTCAAAATGAAGAGGTTGATTTTTCTTTAAAGGGTAGACATGACCCATGTGTAGCAATACGAGGAAGTATTGTTTGTGAAGCTATGGCAGCATTAGTAATAGCTGATATGTTAGTTTTAAATATGGGTTCAAAGATGGATGGAGTTATAAATTACTATAAATAAAAGGGGATTTTATGAATGGTATATATAAAGATACAAACAGTGATGAATGGTATTTTCCAAATAATAGTTATATCTTAAGCGAAACAGATGAAAAAGGTATTATCACCTATGCAAATGATATATTTTGTGAAATTGCAGGATATACCCTAGAAGAGCTTTTAGGGGAGCCTCATAATATAGTTAGACATCCTGATATGCCTAAAATTGCTTTTAAAGGGTTATGGGATGATATACAAAAAAAAGGCTTTTGGACAGGTATAGTAAAAAATTTAAGAAAAGATGGGGGTTGTTATTGGGTTCATGCTACAGTATTAAAACGGATTGATTCAAAAGGAAATATATCATATCTTTCAATAAGGGTGACCCCATCAAGACAAAATATTAAAACTTGTGTATCTTTGTATTCTGATTTAAAATCTCAAGAATAGCATTTTAATTGGATGTTAAAAAGGTAATATTTAGAAACAATAATATATAATATAAAAAAAGGATTATCATGAATTTTCAAAAATATGTAGATATCGTTGCTCAATATATGAGTGAGTATAGTTTAAAGATAGTAGCCGCTATATTAATCTTTATAATTGGAAAAATTATAATAAAAAAACTAACTTCTTTAGCAAAATCACTTATGCTAAAATCTAAAGTTGATAAAACTTTGGCTGAATTTGCTGAAAGTATTATCTACTTTGTTTTACTCCTCTTTGTGATTTTAGCATCGTTGAATGCACTGGGTATAAATACTACATCATTTATCGCTATATTTGGTGCAGCTGGGTTAGCTATTGGGTTTGCACTTCAAGGTTCATTAGCAAATGTTGGAGCCGCAGTTTTAATCATTATATTTAAGCCATTTAAGATTGGTGATTTTATTGAAGCTGGTGGTGCTACTGGTACTGTTGAAGATATAAATCTATTTTCAACCATTATTGCACCTGTTGATAATCGTACAATTATTGTTCCAAATACTGCTATTATTGGTGGCAATATTGTAAATTATTCAAATAAACCAGAAAGACGAGTAGATCATGTTTATGGAATTGGTTATGACGATGACTTAAAGCTTGCAAAAGAAACGCTTTTACAAATTATTGCGGATGATGATAGAGTTTTAGATAATCCTGCACCTTTTGTTGGAGTAGGAGAGCTAGGCGATAATAGTGTTAATTTTACATTTCGTGCATGGGTAAAAAGTGAAGATTATTGGGATGTGCATTTTGAGATGTTAGAAAAAGTCAAACTTAAATTTGATGAAAAAGGGATATCTATACCTTACCCGCAATTAGATGTTCACTTACCAAAACAAGAGATAAAATAAAATAAAAAAGAAGAGAAAAGAAAAAAATATGAGAAAAATAATATTTAGTGCGTTAGCATTTACTACATTAATGCAGGCCGCACCACTTGGCTTAAAGACACAAGCAGAATTAGGCTTTATAAAAAATACAGGTAATACTGTTGATGAAACTTTTACATTAGATGTTAACTTAAATAAAGAGTGGGAAAAACATATTGCAAATGTAAAGATTACAGCTCAGTATGGTACACAAAACAATGTTGAGACAAAAAATAAATTTTTAAGTGAACTTTCTTATGATTATAAATTTACAGAAATATTTGCATTTAACTATCTTTTTGGTTATAAGCTTGATGCTTTTTCAACTTTTGATTCTCAACTATATACTGGTCCAGGTCTAAAATATATTGTATTAACATCTGAGACTCAAAATTTAAACTTAGCTGTTAATGTGCTTTATTCACAAGATAATTCTAATGTTGCCGGTGTGAAAACTCAAGACTATACTGCTTGTAGACTTGCTCTTGGTTATGATTGGCAAATACTTGAAAACTTAAAATTTACTCAAGAGTTAAATTATAGAAGTGACATTGAGGATTCTGAAAACTATTTTATATATTCAAAATCTGGGGTTAGCACAAAAATATCTGATTATTTCTCAGCAGGTATTAGTTATATTGTTGATTATGTAAATATGGAAAACTTAGGATCAAAAAATGCAGATAAAACTATTACTGCAAATCTAATTATAAACTATTAAAGAGGAGAAGATAGAATTATTTAGTTTGATCTATATAATAACTATAGATGATATGGTTAAGAATCATATGTAGATCTTCTACTATTCCATATTGACCTTTTTCTGTTTTAACATGAAAATTTATATCTGATTTTTTCTTTAATTTTCCACCATCAAAACCAGTAATACCTATGATTTTAGCATCTTGTTTTTTTGCATACTTTACAGCTTTTATTATGTTTTTTGAGTTACCACTACAAGAGATAGCTATTAGTACATCATCTTTAGTAATTCTATCTTTTAGTTGCATATAAAATATATTTTTGTATCCTATATCATTTGCTAGGGCTGTACATACTGGAGTGTTATCACTTAAACTCTCAACATCAAAACTTTTAATGCCTCGTCTTTTGAGTCCAACACCTAAATCATTTACCATATGCGAAGCAGTAGCAGCACTTCCACCGTTTCCTATTATATAAATTTTACCTTTAGTATTGTCTAGTAAATTTATAATTTTTTTTATAGAGTTAGCATCGATATTTTTCAGAGAAGATATTAAACTTTTTATATATTTTTTTGTAAATTTTTTCATTTTAAATGCCTTATTAAGTATTAATGGGGTATCTTAACCTAATAAATTAAAACAAAGATTAAATATTAATGTATGAAGATACTTATTTTTTAAATGGTGATGAAGCACTTAGAGTAGCTAGTTTGCAAAACAAAACTAATGGTGGTTATGTTCTTCAAGTATGTTACTACTCAGGAGAAAAAATAGAGTCAGAGTATCCAAACCTAATTCATCTGCCAATTGAAAATTTGGTTAATGATTTAGCTAAGGGTGATTATAGAATTCCAGCAAAAGTAGATTTTACAGGATTAGATATATCAGCTAGTGTAAAGTTGGAAATACTACAAAATTTTAATATCTCTTTAGAGCAAGCAAGAGATTATAGAAACCAATACAATGCGTTTTATCTAGAAGCTTTAAAAAATGCTAAATTAGATTTTAGTGAACCGCTTAGGTTTTATCTTTTAGCGGCTTCTGGTACCCGTGTAATGCAACATATATCTAAAAATATTGCCAATGCATTACAGAGTCTTGGATGTGAAGTTCTTTTTGTACTTGATATTGGTATAAACGACTTAAACTCTTTGAAAAAAATGGCAGAGTTTAACCCACATGCAACAATAAACATAAATCATATAAACAATGCAATATTAGGCGATGATGTTTTTAATTTTATATGGATTCAAGATCATTTTGCAATAGAGCAATTTAAACATATTAGATTAAGAAAAAGGGATTTTGTTTTTAATTTAAATATTGGCTTAGGGAAAACACTTCAAAGCTTAAAAATAAAATCAACTTTACAACAATTTTGCATAGATACAGATATTTATAAAAAAAGAGTTGAAATAAAAAAAGAAAAAAAAATAGTATTTATAGGTAGTAGCTATAAAAATAATTTTGATAATATTGTTGATAGTAGAAAATATAAAATTTGTGATGAATTACAAAAAATTTATCTTAAAAAAGGTTATATAGGTAAGAAAGAACGATCTAAATTGTTAAAAGAGTATAAAAGTAATGATGATGATTTTAGGGATATTATAAATTATATAGAAAGAGATTTATCCTTAACATATATACTCAAGCTCGGACTCGATTATAAAATAGATGTTTATGGATACGGATGGGAGGACAATGATGATGTAAAACCATATTTTAAAGGGATATTGTCTTATGGTGAGGATATATCAAAAATCTACAATAGTGCAGAATATGGTTTAGTTATAGGTGGATATGTTATGCAGCAAAGAACTTTAGAATCAGCAGCTTCTGGCACTATACCACTAGTGTTTGATAGTAGAAACGAAGATGACACAGATGCTTGTTTTGATAAAAGTATCTTATTTTTTAAAAAACTAGATGATTTAAAAGGTATTTTAAGCAAAAGATATAATTTTGATTTAAATTATATAGCAAGCAATAATAGCTATAAAAATTATATAGATAAAATTTTAGATATTATAAAAACATACAAGCAATAAGTATACTTATGAAAACAATAATATTCATTCCACCAAATGGGGTATTAAAAAAACAAGATTTTTTATTTGATAGATTATCAAATTATTTTAAAAATAAACTAGATTATAAAACGATAATTATTTGTTTAAAAAACAATTATGAAGAAACTTTAGTTTCTACTAATTATAGTGAAGTTATACTAAGTGATACTATAGAAAATATGGTGTTGTCTATAAAGAGTATTGATGCTGAGTATATTATTAATCGTGGATGGATGCATGCTTATGCTTTTAGTGCACAGTTACTAAAAGAGATTAAAAATATGAATATTATAGTAAAAGATTGGAATTTTTCTACAAAAGAAAAGTATAAATTTTTATTTAATGATGATAGTGATTTTGAAGCAATTGAATATATATTTAAGAATTCTAATAAAGTATTATCACATTTTACAGTAGAACAAGCTAAAATATGGGCAAAAAGCTATAATGTTGATGTAAATAAGTTCATCTATTTTCCAGAGATGTGTCATGAAGATAATATGATTGATAAATTTATAAAAATTGATAAAGAAATAAACTTAGTATACGCGGGGAGAATATCACCAACTTCACTACCACAAGAGTACTTTCCAGGTAAATCACATTTAAGGTCTATTAAAACTTTAACTGCTAAAAAAATTAATATAGATTTTGTGCTTCCTCCAATGATATACAGGGATGTTTTTGAAAATAAAGAATTATATTTAGATTTTATATATGAACATAGGTTTAATAATAGATTTAATATAATAAAAGGTGAAATATTAAATCCCGAAATTTTGCATAAATATCATTTTGGATTTTTTGAATTAGAAGCAAGTGGTATTAATGATATGTTATATAGATATGGAGTTGTTAGTAAGTTTGCCTTTTACCTTGAGGCAAATCTTCCAATTATTGTAAATAGTAAATTTATATCTATCGCAAAAATTGTTAAAGAAGAAAAAATTGGCTTAGTGTTTTCTAATAAAGATTTAGAAAATTTGAATGAAATTATTAATTCTAAAAAAGATGAATATAGTATATATATAAATAATATTAAAAAATATAGAAAAGAATTTTCTTACACAAAAAAATTAAAGGAGATATTCGATGCATTGTGAGCTAGAATTTAAATCTTTACATTTTGATATATCGTGGGGCTGTAATATATCATGCCAAATGTGTACCTTTCATGATGACAAGCATCGGAATGAATATGTTAAATTGGAAAAAGTTTTGTCATTATCAGATGGTCTAGAAAACTTTAAACATATTCATATGGGTGATGGAAGTGAACCATTAATTAATAAAAATTGGTATGAGATTATTAAATATTTTAAGAGTATGGATAAAGAGGTGTCTCTTCAAACAAATGGAAAAAATATAAATAATATTGAAGTAGCTAAAAAAATTGTTATGTCAGGTTTAGATCGTATCTCTATATCTATAGATGGAATAGATGATGAAACGATATCATCTATTCGTAAGGGCATAACATATCAAGAGATTATAAGTGCTATAGACTTGTTAAATCAAGCTAAAAAAGAGCTTAATTGTAATACCCCTGAGCTAGAATCCAACATAGTAGCAATGCGAAAAAACTTAAATCAAATTGAGCCATTAGTTGATTTACTAGTAGATAAACATTTTTTAAAAATAAGAATAGGATTTTTAGAGCTTAGAAAGGAAAATAAATATTTAATAAATGAGTTATTACTTTATGATAAAGAGAAAATAAAAAAAATAATAAAGTCTATTAAAAATAAATTAAAATCATTTAATGATAAAGTAAAACTTGATACGGACACTTTTGATTTTGAAGAAACTGATAATAAGAGAGCTGAATGTCGTGCATATTATGAAAGGTTATATTTAAGACAAGATGGGAATCTATATGCTTGTTATGGTAAAAAGCTATTAGGGAATGTATTTGAGATAGGTTTGGATAAATGTCTTGAATCAGATGATTATAAAGAGTTTACAAAATTAATTGAAACTAAAGACAACCAAATTTGTAGCTCTTGTCGTTTTTGTAGAGTTATGACATTTGATGATATTAAAAGTCATTTTAGCCTAGAATTAATTAATAATTATGGAGTTGATGTTATTAATGAATCTATAGAGTATGCAAAAAACAATAAAGATATTTCTAAATATTGGAATACATATTTTAATAAAACTAACTTATAAAGTATTAAAAATTGAAAGTTTTACTATATTTAGCAAGCAATTCCCCTTTTTATCAAAATTTATATCCATCCATAAAAAAAGGCTTTGAGGAAGCTGGTTGTGAAGTCCATGGTGATGCGAACTTGCTTGCTAAGAAGGAACTTATAGAAAAAATAAAGCTTTTTAAGCCAGATTTTGTATTTGAAATGAACCGAGTTAAATCAGAAATAGAAAACTTTCCCAAAGGAGTTATTCATATTTGTTGGTTAGTTGACTTTTGGGGAAGAGTTCATGATGAGTTAAAAGGTAGTGATATTCTTTATGTGTGGGCTGATGAATGGGTAAAGCATTTTCAAAAAATTGGGATGAAAGAAGTTTATCATTTACCACCAGCTACTGATAAAACAATTTATAAACCATTAAAATTGAAAAAAAGATACGATTTTATATTTTTAGGGCATATCTCAAAAAATTGGACAGATGAAGAGTTATCTAGAAAGATAGGGTTTAAAGATAAAAAAATAGTTTACTTTAAAGATTTATTACCCTATGCTAAAAAGTATGTAACGGCTAAAAATAACAATGTAAGTTTTTTAGATTCTTTGGCAGATGAAAATATAATTTTAAATAACTCAATTGATAAAACAATAATATACGATATTAGTAACAGAACATATAGACAAATAAGACGAGAATATTTTATTGATGTATTTACTAAAACTAGCGATAATATTGTCATATATGGTAGTGAAAATTGGAAACTTTATGATGCGTATAGTTTATATTATAAGGGTTATATCTCTAAAGCAGATGAAATTAATAGAGTAATATGTGAGTCAAATATTTTACTTCATGATGGAAACTATCCACATTTTAGAACTTTTGATGCAATGGCCTCGGGAGTAGTTGTTGCTGCTGCACAACCACCAGATAATTTTGATAACCCTTGGAGGAAATTAGGCTTTAAAGATGGAGAAGACTATATAAATGTCGATATATACTCTAAGAAAATAGATATTAAGCTGTTTAAAGATAAAAATTTATTAAAAAAAATATCACAAAATGCAAAAGAAAAAGTTTTAAAAGAGCATCTATGGGTTCATAGAGCGCAGAGAGTACTTAAAGATGTGTCAGATTTATTAAAAAGGAACAAGGATGTCAAAAGACAATTATGATTCACATGTGTTTTATGTAACATCTCAAGGCTATGCTGGAGACCATTGGTATAGTTGGTTCACAAAAGCATTAAATACTCATCCTGAGATGTTTGTATATATTGCAAATGAGGGTTCAAGACCAAAATATTTTCAAGAAAGAACACGCTCACAAAGACCAGATCTATTAAAATTTACAAAATTTATCTCTGATGTTGGCAGAACCTATGTAGCTACAGGAGATTGTTACTCATATCGTGCACATAAGATGCAACCGCTGGTTGATGAGTATGGAGATAATGTAAGGTGGATAAATTTAGTAAGACATCCATACATTTGGTTGTTTTTTTATACTAGATGGAGAGCAACAAATATGAGAATGGGTACTGGCAAAACAAAACCTCTCGATCATGAGTGGAATATTGTAGAGCATGAGCTTTATAAAGATTTAAAACCATATAAAAAAGATGATGTTCATATTTGGGCTTTTTATAGAGGATTAACCTTTTTAAATCATCATATGATGAAAGATTTAGCTGTAGATACTAAGCATATTAAATTAGAAGATATAGTTGACTCCAAAGAGTTGTTTAGCGAAACTGTTGCCTATTTGACTCATGATAGAGTAAAGTTTGACAAATCTACATTAGAGTTGGTATATTCATGGCTTTATGAACCTTTTAGAGGGGAGGAGAAGTTTTTTGTGACAGCTTCTTCACAAAAAACCTCATATGAAGATTGGCAACTTAAAGCTATTGACAAGATAGTGTCACAAGAGGCAAAAAACAGATTTATGGAGCTTGGGTATGAGCTATAATAAAAAAGAACCTATAGTTTTAATATCTGGTTTTAAAGCTGGAACATGGTTAATGAGAAAAGTTCTCTCCAATATTACAGGGATGAATTTTTTTGAACCAGATATAATTGCTGGTGAAAAAAAGTATTATAATCCTGCACAATTGCAATTTGTTGATAATCATTTTTATAGTTGGCATCTCGTTCCAGCTGATGAGGTTATAGATAAGCTCAATACCCATAATGCAAAAACTATATTTGTAGTTAGAAATATTTATGATTTGGTAGTTTCAGTATACTATCATTTTTATAATAATATAGATGCTGATATAGGAAGAGCAAATAACAAAGATAAATTTTTAAAACAATTTAGTTTTGAAGAGGGGTTGTCTTTGATAATAACAGGCTTTGATGAAGATGGTGTTAGATGGAGTGGTATGACTGAAATAGTGCAACATTATAACGAGATATTTAAAGCCACAAAGAGGTGTGATAGCCTCGTGATAGATTATGATGACTTAGTAAAAAATAAAAATAGTGTGATTAAAAATATAGTTGATTTTTTAGATATATCAATCACTTCACAAGAGATAGAAAAAACAAGTAGCTTAACAGACTTTACCTCTATGAAAAAAGAAGCTCAAAAAAACAAAGTAGGAGTTTCACATTTTAGAGAAGGAAAAGCTGGTTTAAATAGAGAAAAACTATCACAGTTTCATAAAGTGCAGTTAAGGCAAATGATCAAAATCAGTGCTTTAGAGATTTATACAAATGCAAAAAAAATTAAAATGGAAAATATAGTTGAATTCTAATAATTTACTCTGGCACAATGCTAGTATAACTAAAGAGCAAAGAGCTAAAATGAAAAAGCAAAAGCCATGTATTATTTGGTTTACAGGGCTTAGTGGAAGTGGAAAATCAACTCTTGGAAATTTTTTAGAGAAAAGGCTTTTTGAACTAGGTTATCATACATATTTATTAGATGGAGACAATGTTAGATATGGGCTAAATGGTGATTTAGGCTTTGATAAAAAATCAAGAGTGGAAAATATACGACGCATTGGTGAGGTGGCAAAACTTTTTGTTGATAGCGGTATCATAGTTTTAACTGCTTTTATTTCTCCGTTTTTAGATGATAGACAAATTGTGAGAGATTTAGTAAAAGAAGATGAATTTATTGAAATATTTGTAGATGTTTCTCTTGAGGTTTGTGAAAAAAGAGATCCAAAAGGATTTTATAAAAAAGCAAGAGCTGGAGAGATAGAAGATTTTACAGGAATTAATTCGCCATATGAAAAACCTATAAATCATGAAATTAATATAGAAAATGATAAAATTGATATAGATGAAAATATAGATAAAATAATTTCTTATCTAAAAGAAAATGGATATTTGGATGTTTAATAAATTGGAGATAAGTTGTCAGATAAATATTCTATAGACTCACATAAACTTATTTTACATCCTCTAAGAGTTGCTTCATGGTATGAAGCAAAAAATGACTGGGATAAATTAAAAAAAATATATCCTATTTATGTGGAAGTTTC
>JAMOMX010000044.1 GCA_027066935.1 Sulfurimonas sp.
CTGTTATCTTTGTTATGCGACCTTTATTATCTCTAAGAAATGTTAGAGACTCTCCACGGCTACTTTGTATACCATCTGTTGTGTAGGTTAGAGTGTTTGATTGTGGATCTGTTATCTTTGTTATGCCAAAGTTTTCAGATATCTCATATATCATGCCATTTGAGAGGGTTAATCTATATCTGTTTGGGTTATATAGTTTATTTGTGTATGGGTTTATTATCTCTCCTGCTTGGTTAACATAGATTGTATCTGTCTCATCTATAGTCTCTAGTTTTGCTTCACTTCCGTTTTGTGCGTAGAGTATTGGTGCATCGTAGAAACTTCCTATACGATAACCGCCACACTCTCTTGCAAATTTAAATTCAAAGCTTTCTGTTGTTCCATCTGGCAAAGATATATTTACCAAGTGTTGTTTATCTGTTTTAAAACAGTATCCTATAAATCTATCTGGTGTAGTTTTCCACTCTTCTCCTGGTACTATGTTCTCTTGTACTTTTACATTTTGAAAATCTATACTCCATGCATATCCGAAGTCTAGCTTTTCAAATCTTTGTAGGGTTGAGTAGGTTCTATTTACTTGGAGTGGTAATCCTCCTATTTTTATGTCGAAGTCTGTTATGGTGAAGGAGAACTCTCCTATCTTCGCTTTTCCTTTTATGATGATTGTTGTGTATGCTGTGGATGTTTGGTTGTTTTTATCTACTGCTACTAATTTTATATCGTAGATGCCATTTTTTAGGGTTGTGCCATCTAGGGTTGTTAAGACTCCGTTGGTTATGGAGTTGTTTGATTTTTCTAGTACTCTATACTCATCTTTTCCTATTGGGGAGATTTGTAATTCATAGTAGTCTAGGTTATCATCACTTGCTGTTCCTGTTATCTCTGTTTTGGTTTTTATGGTTGTGTTTGGTGGAGTGCTTATGAGGGCGGTTGGTTGGTTTGCATTTAGGGTTAGATTAAATAAAAAAATCAGAAGTAGTTTTAGGTATGGCATAAAATATGACTTTTTATTTTTCATTAGTTTTATTTCCTAATGATAACTCTGTACGAATTTTCATTAAAATTTTTCCAAGCATATTTTTACCTTTACCATCAGAACCATTACCCCAATAACTATCATGAGGTGTATTTTCAATAATCTCTGCATCCTTTGTACTTAAAAGAAGTTCTTTTAAATTAGGATATGTTTGAAATTTTTTTAAAATAGCTTTGTACATTATATCACCTTTAATTTCTTCCCAATCTTCACGAATAGAAACCTTTTTAGATCGTCCAAGTGCAAAAGCTGTTTTAGCATCTATTGCTAATCTAATTTTATCTTGATGTTTCTTGTCTGTAAATTTTTGTGCTTGAAAATAGTATTCTGGTGTCTTCCACCACATATTATCCATCTCAATGCCATAGTTTGAAAAGTTTGAAAATTCTCCATATTTTTCTTTTGCCATATAGAAATATATTTTCATTTATAGTCTCTCTTTATTATTTGACATCATGCTATGTCATTATTGTTACTTTTTCTTTCTTTTAAAGTTTTTTCTAAATTAAACATTCTCTTTTTCTCAACTTCATTAACTAATTCTTCCAACCATACATCTATCTGTATATACTCATCTTCAGTCAATCTAAAAAATAAAACCGTGCCAAAAAACTTTCTACCAGCTGCATCAAATATTGTTGAAAATATAACTTTCTCACTATTTTTAACAACAATTGAACAAGCACCTTTTTTTCCTAAAGCAGCTAAGATAAAAAAATGTTTTTTATTTATCTTGAAAGTGCCATCAATTACCAAAGAATTACATTTTTTATTTTTTATAAATTCAAACCGAACAATATTTGTATGTCTTTCTAAATTTTGATATTGCACACTAATATAATTTTTTGAAATCATTAACAAGCCTTTCTATCTCAATAGAAATATATATATTATCATAAAATAAAAATGTGAAACAAGTTTTATTGATATTAACTAAACTAAAAAATGCTTCAAATATATTTTTTATATCCTTTTTAGTATCAAGATTTTCTTTTGCCACATCAGTTTTTTGTAACATTCTAAAACTTCCATGCATATTTTTTTTTTCAAGATAAGCACCTGATTGTATTTTAATTCCATTTATTACTAATATAATATTTCCACTATCGTATTCCTCTTCTTTGAATAAATTTGAACACAATCTCATAGATGCAACTTTAATTAGTTTTTTGTCCTTATTTTTAATCAAAAAATATTTTATTTGATACTTCATACCTTATTTCCTTTAGGGTAACATTAAATTTCTACCTATTGTAATCACATTTACTGGAATATAGTTTATATGATCTGGTGCACCTATATAAAACTCATGTGGAGCATCGTAGCGTCTATTAAAAGCTGTTTTATCTACAGCAACATACCAACTTAAATTATTATGTATACTCCCTCCATAAAACAAAGCAGAAAGATTACTTTGTGTATATAAAATATTCCATGGTTCAATATCTGTCGCATAAGCACCTCTTGGTGCACCACTTGGTTGATGTTTAGGAGTTACCTTTAACTGCCTATTCATAGAAATAGTCATAGCTGAAATTCTATCTGTATAATGATATAAAACTTGTTTATTTCGTTTTCGACTATTAACTCTTTGTGCCTCTTTTACTCTTTCTTTATCTAGCTCTTGAGCTAAACTTGGATTATTTGCAATTGCTTTTGCTATATATGCCCCAACATGAATTGTTGAAAACTGCCCAATACCTCCAGAAATAAATATTTCATATAGCCCTGTTGCAATTGTATCTCTGCCTACCATTTTTGAATATACAAATGTACTTGCAAGAGCACCAGATAATGCAATACTAGATGTCATTCCCATCACACTCATATACCCACTAGGATCAACATATGTAAGTGGATTCCCATTACCATAAAGATAATGATTTTGAGTTATAGGATTACCAGCAGTTCCATCATAAGTATCACGACTAATAAACCTTGTTGAACTTGGACTATAATACCTAGCCCTTAAATAGTAATTATCACTCTCTTTATCAAACTGCTCACCAGTAAACAAGAAACTATTTTCTGATGTACCACTATGATTTAAAAGTTCCCCATAAGGAGTATAATCATAACTATCGGTTAATTGCTCTGAAACATTAACAAGCCCTCTTGTACTTCCAAGAGCATCTGTAAGATAAAAACTACTTCCATTACTAATTAAATCATTCCCATAAGTATACTCAACACTTACACCACCTTTTGTCTCTGATATCACCTGTGCATAAGGAGTATTTGTATCTATAAGATAATTTGTCGTAACTCCATCTATAGTTTTCTCAATCCTATTATCATTTGCATCATATTTGTACTCTATAGCTTGTGTTGGTGTAGTAACTTTAATAAGTCTATTTTTATCATCATACTCATAATTTGTACTATCTTTTGTTAGTAAGTTTCCATTTGCATCATAAGTAAAAGTTGTTGTGCCTTGAACTGTTAATTGATCATTTGCATTGTATGTGTAACTTGTAGTTACACCATCAATAGTTTTAGTTATTAAGTTTCCAACCAGATCATAACTATAACTTGTAGTTGTATTATTTCCATTTGGATCATTTGTAACTACTTCTTGTGTAAGTTGATTTACACTGTTGTAAGTGTAATTAACAGTTCTGTTTGTATTTTCAACAACTCTAACTCTATTACCAACTGCATCATAAGTGTAAGCGAAGCTTTGCAAGGTTGCGCCACCAGAGCTTTTATGAGTGATATTTACAACTCTATCTCTACTATCATATGAAAAAAGAGTAGTAGTACCATTAGGATATTTTATCTCTGTCTGTCTACCTATAGCATCATATGTGTAAGTTGTAGTACCTTGTGCATCTGTTATGGTTTTTAGTCTATTTAACTTATCATATGTTTTTGCAATAGTCTGTGTTGGAGTTTTAACTTCTATGATATTTCCTACACTATCATGAGCATAAGCTACAAAGCTACCATCAGGATTATCAACTCTTGTGGTTCTACCCATATTGTCATATGTGTAAGCTATAGCACCAGTTGCATCTGTAGCTGTTTTTAGTAGTCCGCCTTGGGTGTAGGTGTAGGTTATTC
>JAMOMX010000045.1 GCA_027066935.1 Sulfurimonas sp.
TGTCTCAATCGCTATTTTTATGGGTGGTTGTACCTCACTTCAAGAAAGCTTTGCTTCTCAGATGGAAGTTCCCACTTTAGAAAAACAATTAAACCGTGTAGCTATTGGTATGACAATACTTAGACAAAATAATATTATGGCTTATGAGATGCCAATATCAGCAGATGCTAAATGGCCTCAAGCCATTAGTGCTGAACTAGAAGATGCTCAAAAGCAAGATATTGCTGATAAACTTCAAAAAGACCCCTACTTCGCTACTTCTCACTATACAGATTTTCTTCAAAGAAGAATGCTTGGTTCATCTGCAGCCATGAGTAAGCTTGGTGATTATGGACACTTTGCTGCAATGCTTATGAATCAAACTATTTCACCACTTACATATAGAGTTATTCAAAAAACAGAGGCATTTTATGGGAAAAACCCTAAAAATTGGCCAGATATATTTAACTATGATGGGGGATTAAATAATTTTTTAGAGTTTAAAGATGGAAAAATATCCGATATTGAAGCTATTAGTGGAGATGTTTATCAAAATTTAAGTGAAGCAGTAATATCACTTACTCCTGTTAGTATGCAAAAAGATTTAATATTAGTTCAAAGTGATATGTTAGATGCTTATGATAAAGTTGCAGCTTTAAAATCACAAAAAGCTCAAAAGGAATCAAAATTACAAATAGATGAAGCACGAGTTAAAATTAATCAAAAAATACAAATTAAACAAGAGTTATTAGTTTTAGATGAGCAGATAAAATTTGCTGAATCTATTGCTAATGAACAAGAGATGATATACTATACAATACTAGAGGGTGCAATTTTAGCGATACAAAATGATATAAACATAGATGATGAAAATTATGTTAATTTAGCTAACAATATAAACATAGTATCAAAAGAGATACAATCAGGAGCTATTGAAGCTTATACATCTTTTTCATTAGCACTAACAAATATTGTATCAAATGATATAATAAAGAAGTTTCCTAAAGAGCTTATATCTTTAGCTATAGCAAAAATGTATGTGCCATCTAATTTACAAAGAAAATATGACAAGCGAGTGTTAAGAGTTGTTAAAAATGCAGTTTATCTTTTCCCAAATATATTTATGGGTAGTTATTATGCATCAAAGCAGATAGGTTTAGCTCAAAAATATAAAGATATAACTGAAGTAATTATCACTGCAAATGAAGTTAAAACTAAGCAAAATTTAGCAGCTAAAAATACTAAATAAAGATTAAAGGATGGTAAATATGTATCTAAAAAGTTTTTTTGTTTTTTTGTTTTTAATATTTTTTAGTGGATGTGGAACTTTAGCCTCAGAGGTGAAAAGTGACAAGGATGTTCAATGGATAGATAATCCACCAGCAGATAATGCAAAATATTTTTATGCAGTTGGATATGGTAAAACACAAAAAGATGCAAAAAGTGATGCGCTCTCAATAATTAGTGCAAAAATTTCTGTTGATGTGTCTTCTAGTTTTTCAAACTCAGTAACTGCTATTCGTCAAGGTGATAATGAGAGTGTATTAAGAGAAACAAAAAATGATGTTATAAGTAAATCTAAAAACATAGAGTACACAGATGTAAAAGTAATCAAGAGTAAAAAAAATGATTTAGGTTGGGTTTTGTTGGTTGAGGTAGATAGGGATATTTTAACAAAAACTTATGAGAGAAAATTAGATAAAGTGGATAATAAATTAAAGCAAGAGTGGCAATTTTTTTTAGATGCTGACATATTTGAAAAGCTAAAATTATCTGTAAATATAAACAGATATTTAAAAGAGACAGACAGTTATTTTCCATTGCTACATGCACTAAATCAAAATTATGATGATTCAGCTTACATATCAAGATATCTTAATTATACAAAAGAGATGCGCAAAGCTCAAAATAAGTTAATATATAAGATAGTTTGGGATGAAAACTCCAAAAACTTAGCTTCACTAATTAAAACAAAACTAAGCGCGCAAAATGCCATTTTTAGTAACTCAAAATATAATATTTTAATCACTATAACAACAAAAGCAAAAAAAAGAAAGTATGAATCAACAAATGATAATTTTGCAAACCTTACTTTTGCTCTTAGGCTAACTACAATCAAAGTAACAACTAAAAATGGTGATGAAGTATCAAGTACTGTATATAAAACTAAAGAGGGTTCAAATATAGGTTTTAAAGATGCGATACAAAAAACAGCTAAATATGAGAAAAAAATCAAAGAGATAGGGATTATAAAATTTATTACTGGTAATTAATCATTTACTAGCATTTTGTATAATCATATATAATTTTAAAATATAGGTGTGTATAGATGAGTAAATTAAATCAGATTAAAGCAGAAGTAGCTAAAGTAGTTGTTGGTCAAGAGAAGATGATAGATTCACTTCTTATTGCACTTTTATGTGAGGGGCATATTCTCATAGAGGGTGTACCAGGATTGGCAAAAACTACAACTGTAAATGCTTTAGCTAGTGCACTTGGTTTAAATTTTAAGCGTGCTCAATTTACTCCAGATTTACTTCCATCAGATATCTTGGGTGCTGAGATATATGACCCTCAAACTAACAATTTTAAAATCAAAAAAGGTCCAATTTTTACTAACCTTTTACTTGCAGATGAGATTAACCGTGCCCCTGCAAAGGTTCAGTCTGCTTTGCTTGAAGTGATGCAGGAAAAACAAGTAACTTTAGGTGATAATACATTTAAAATAGAGACTCCATTTTTTGTAATGGCTACTCAAAACCCAGTTGAGCAAGAGGGTGTATATCAACTCCCAGAAGCTCAACTTGATCGTTTTATGTTAAAAATAGTAGTAGATTACAACACTAAAGATGAAGAACTTGAAATTGCAAGACGGATATCTAGTGGTAATTTTGAGAAGATACAACCAGTTGTAAATAAAGATGAGCTAGAGGAGATAAAAAAATCTATAAAAGCTGTGCATATTGATGAAGAGGTTGAAAAATATATGATTGAGCTTGTTAATGCAACAAGAAACCCAAATGAGTATGCTTTAGAATCAATTAGTGAGTATATACAATTTGGTGCATCACCTCGTGTAAGTATAGATATGTTTAAAGCGGTAAAAGCGATGGCATATATGCGTGATAAAGATTTTGTAACACCTGTTGATGTTGCATATATTGCAAAAGAGTTGATGCGTCACCGTATTGTTTTAACTTATGAAGCAGAAGCTGAGGGAGTTACAACTGATGAAATTATCCAGAGTGTTTTAGAGACTGTAGCAATACCGTAGGCATAAGATGAGTAAACTACAAAAAATTCTAGTTCGTGCAAGACGTCAAGTTTTTAGCGAAATGGTTGGAAACAATCCCTCTATTTTTGTTGGAGAGGGTTATGATTTTATAGAACTCCGTGAATATATGGCTGGGGATGATATAAGACATATTGACTGGAACATTACAGCTAAGATGCAGCGTCCTTTTATTAAAATCTTTCGTGAAGAGAGAGAGTTAAATGTAGTTTTGGTCTCTATTTTAAATGGAAGTGTACATTTTGGTTCTAAAAAATTTAAACAAGAGAGTATCGCAGAAATCAGTGCACTTTTGGGTTACTCAGCTGTGAAAAATGGAGATTTATTAAGTTCATATATTTTTACAGATAAATTAATCTCTCACTCTAAACCTAGTAAAAAAGTTCATCAAGTGCGTAAACTTACAAGTGAAATTTTGGAGTTTGATGCTTTAAATCAAAAAGTTGATTTTAAAGTTATAGCTGATACATTGTATAAAAGATTAAAAAGAAAATCTTTGATTTTAATTATTGGAGATTTTTTTGAGATTCCAAATTTTGCATTGTTAGCTAAAAAACATGAAGTTGTTTGTATAGTAGTTCGTGATAGACTTGAAGAAAATCCTCCACAAATGGGTTTTGCTTCGTTGGTTGACCCTGAGAGTGGTGTAGTTTTAGAGGGTGATTTTAATGCAAAAAGTGTAGATGCATATAGCAAAAAGGTATATACACATGATCATAAGCTTTATGAAGTATTTCGTAAACATCAAATAAGATTTACTAAGATTTATACTGAGGATAGAGCTAGTGTAAACCTTAGAAGACTGTTTGAGGGTAGGTAGATGTTAGA
>JAMOMX010000046.1 GCA_027066935.1 Sulfurimonas sp.
GATAAGAAAACAAATATTTGAATATGAACCAGTAGAAAAAATCCATCATCCAAGAGCAGTAGTTATAGTTTGTGATGCTACCTTTTATGGTAAGAAAAAAGGAGCTAATTTTTCATTATTTGATAAACGCAACTGTGACAAATCGGTTACAATCAAAAATAAAAAAGCTTGACAAGTCCTATAATAGGTACTCTTAGCACATCAAGGTGTAATATAAGCCGAGTTTTGTAGTGATAGCATTAATCTACTATACTTTTCACAAAGTATATCTAGCGAAACAAAAGCAATAGTATTTTTAAAAATACCATATAAGAGGCTAACCATTTGTTTCTTGCTGCCATGTTGGGTTTACAAGCCCTCTATATTGCTATAGAAGCTGGTGGTCTCTTACACCACCTTTTCACCATCACCACATAGTGGCTGTAATATTTCTGTTGCACTTTCCCTCAGCTTACGCTGGCCATCAGTTAGATGGAACACTCTCTTATAGCAGCTCGGACTTTCCTATTGCAAATATTATGCAATTAACTATCCATTACACCTGTGCAATAGTACACAATAATTCCTTTTATTGCCCTTTTTTAGCTGGTGAACGATTGTTCATATAACTTTTTAACTATATGAACAACCGTTCATTATACATAAGACTAAATTAACAGTTGTTCATATATAATACTTTAATAGTTAACAACTGTTCATAAAATACAAAAATGGAGTATTAGCCCATGAATACGGAGCAAAATAAAAGAACTGGAACAAAACAAAAGATACTAAAGATTGCAACTGCCCTATTCTCTAAATATGGATATAAAGGCACAAGTGTGCGAAAAATTGCATCAGAAGTTGGGATTAAACAAAGTGCGCTGTATAATCACTTTGAAAATAAAGAGTGTATTTTTTTAGAAGTTTCAAAAGATATTTTTGCAACCCCATTTCCATTTAACAGTGAAGAGATAAAACAAAATGCTCTTAAAGGTAGAGCTTTTATTAGTAAGTTTGCTCAACAATATAAACTACTCACCTTTGACAAGAGTAACGAAAAAATGTTTAGACTACTCATGATAGAGCTTTTGCAAAACGAAGGGCTTAGAGAACAGTTTATGAGTGAATTTCATGATAAAAATGTAAAAATATTAGCTGAGGGGTTTTTTGTTATGATGCAAAACTCACTTGTACGCTCTGGGGATCCAATGTTAATGGCTTATGAATTTATATCCACCCTATTCTACATTAGATTACAAATTACTATACTTAGATTTGATATAAAATCTACAGATATGTTATCTACACAATTTGAAAAACATGTGGATTTTTTTTGGGAAAGCATAAAAATATAGATGATATTATTTAATATCAAATTATTAGATAAAAAAAATAGTAACCTAAAAGGCTACTATTTTAAAAACTAATTAAGCTACAGCTTGTTTAGCGTATTTTTCGCCAAGTTCATAAGCAACTTTATTTACTTCATGTACTTTAGCTGGTACTTTTGAAAGCATTGTATCAATTAAAACACCTTTATCAACAGCATTCATCATTGTATTAGCTATCGCTAATGCAACAACAGATTGAGTAATTACATTACCAACCTCTTCTTTTGCTATTGTAATAATTGGAATTTCAAAAATCTTCCAATCTTTTCTATCTTGTTCTGTAGGTGTAATAAGATTTGGATCAATTACGATTGTTCCACCTTTTTGAACACCATCTTTAAACAGGTCATAACTTTTTTGTGCAACTGAAAGCATAAAACCAATTTCACCATCATTTGCATATGGATAATAAATCTCTTTATCATCAAGCTGAATATCAACAACAGTTGGTCCACCACGAACTTGCGATGTATATGTTGCGGTTTTTAGTCCGTGACCACCAGTTTTAATTTTTGCAGCTGCAAAAATCTCACCAGCAAGGAGAACACCTTGTCCACCAACGCCTGTAAATCTCATTAATGTTTTACTCATTGTATCTCCTTAGATTTTTTTTGCAAAGTCGTCTTGTGTTATTTTTCCACGTTTACCTTGGTGTGCATCTTGAATATCTTTATACATATCACAATACTCACGTACTTCTAGATCTTGTTTTAGAATCCCAATTGGAAATAAATTCAACTGCTCTTCTTCAGTCATTGCATCGTATTTCTTTTTTGAAGTTGTGATATTGTCAATCCACTCTAGGTTTTCCATAGCAGATACCATTTTATTTTTTCTACCAAGGTTGATATGACAGTTAGAAAGCACTTCCATCATAGAGAAACCTTTGTGCTCAAGTGCTTTGATAAGCATTTTTTCTAATTTTTTAGGATCTAACATAGTCTCACGAGCAACAAATGAAGCTCCAGAAGCAATAGCTAACTCACAAGTATCAAAAGTAGGATCAATATTACCAACCTTTTGAGTTACTGTCCACATACCCTGAGGAGTAGTTGGAGAGGTTTGTGAATTAGTAAGACCATAGATAAAGTTATTGATAACAATCATTGTTATATCAATATTTCTTCTACAACCATGAATAGTGTGATTACCACCAATTGCAAGTGCATCACCATCTCCAGCAACACAAACAACAACTTTATCTGGACGAACAAGTTTCACACCTGTTGCATAAGCTACAGTACGACCATGTGTTGTGTGTATAGTATTAAAATCTACATATGATGAAAATCGTCCAGAACAACCAATTCCAGAAATAACACATACATCATCTTGTTTTATACCCATTTTTTCAATAGCTCTTACAAAAGCTTTAAGGATAACACCGTCACCACAACCCCAACACCATAGTGTTGGCATTTTCTGAATTCTTAAATATTTTTCATAATTGAATGCCATATTATAATTCCTTTACTTTATTTACAATCTCATAAGGAGATATTGGTCTACCGTTAACTTTAAATAAACCATCTATGTCTAATCTAGAAGATGCGCGTTGAACTTCACTATGGAATTGACCAATGTTAAGTTCTACAACTAAAACTTTATCAATTTTATCAGTATATTCTTTGATTTTTGTAGCAGGTGAAGGCCAAATTGTAATTGGTCTAAATAAACCAGCTTTAATACCGTCAGCACGAAGATGACGAATTGATTCTTTAGCCGCTAAAGAAACTGAACCATAAGCAATAATCATAACTTCAGCATCATCCATCATAAACTCTTCATAAGATTCTATTTCGTCTTCATGTAACGCAACTTTATCTTCTAAACGTTGAATAAGTTTACGGCAAGTTTCAATTTCCTCAGTTGGGAAACCATTCTTGTCATGATGAAGACCAGTAAAGTGGTATCTATAACCTTCAAACATTGGGTTAAGAACTGCTGGCTCATCATGCTCACACTCATATGGAAAATACTCTTCAGCAGGACCATCAAATTTCTTTCTTGGAACAATTCCAGCTTTAACTTCTTCTAGTGTTGGAAGTTCAGCTTTACCATGCATGTGACCAATAGTCTCATCTAGTAAAACGATAACTGGCTGCATAAATCTGTCAGCAATATTAAAAGCTCTTACAGTTTCAGTATAACACTCAGCTAAAGTACCCGCACATAATGTAATTGATTTATAATCACCGTGTGATGGATTTTTAGATTGAAGAATGTCTCCTTGAGATACACGAGTTGGAAGACCAGTTGATGGACCACCACGCATAACATTAACACAAACTAAAGGCACTTCAGCCATCTGCGCAAGTCCAAGATTTTCAGCTTTTAAACTCATACCTGGTCCAGAAGTACCAGTCATAGTTCTCTCACCAGCCATTCCTGCACCAATTACTGCACAAATTGCTGCTATCTCATCTTCCATTTGAATACATGTACCACCAACCTTTGGTAAAAGGTCAGAGATTACATGCATTACTTCACTTGAGGGTGTCAGTGGATAACCACCGAAAAAAGTACAACCAGCATCAACGCCAGCAATTGCTGCTAGCTCATTACCAGTTGATATAATTTCTCTTGTTGCCATTATCTAGCTCCTTGTTCTATTGAATAGTAGTTATTTGCAGCAATTGCCGCCTGACGAGCTTTAGATTCATCGGTAAGTTTTGCAAAACTAAAGCCAGCTTCTTTAAAATCTTTTTTATCTGCTACAAAGATAGCAAAATCTGGGCATGATAATTCACATTCATTACAGCCAATACAAGCTTCTGGATGCTCAACAGCTATCATAGCACCAAGTGTTGATGTGACCTCATATCTCATCGCTAGTACACCAGATGGACATACAGATACACAAAGATCACAAGCCTTACAGTTACTAGTGTTTACCCATACTGGTTGATCACCTGGATTTTCAGTTAGAAAAGTTGACATTTATTCTCCTATTTTTAAAGTGTAGATAAAATCTTCACATTACTCTTTGATAACAAAGAGTATCTAAGTTTTCGTAATTTTAATCTAAATTGTGCTGTTAACGCTTCATAAAACAACCGTTTGTTACAATACGAGGCTCACACCAAAAAATTACTTATTTATTCATAGCCTTAGTTACAGCTGCACCAATTTCAGCAGGTGAAACAACAACGGTTGCGCCAGCTGCTTCAAGAGCAGCCATCTTTTCAGCAGCAGTTCCAGCAGAACCAGATACAATAGCACCAGCATGACCCATTGTTTTACCTTTAGGAGCAGTTTGACCTGCAATAAAAGCAACAACTGGTTTAGTGATTTGTTCTTTAATTAGTTTTGCAGCTTGAATCTCAAGATCTCCACCAATTTCACCAATCATAACTATACATTTAGTTTCAGGATCAGCTTCAAACATTGGTAAAAGTTGATTATATGAAAGACCAATAATAGGATCTCCGCCAATACCAACAGCTGTAGAGATTCCAAAACCTTCATTACAAACTTGGTTTGCTCCCTCATAAGTTAATGTACCACTTTTAGAGATAAGACCAACATTACCTTTTTTGAAAATCATACCAGGCATAATGCCGATTTTACACTCCTCTGCCGTGATAATACCAGGACAGTTTGGACCTAGTGTTTTCATACCATGTTTAGTTGCATGAGCTTTTGCCATCTGCATATCTTTAACTGGAGCACCCTCTGTAATAATTACAGCAAGTTCAATACCAGCTTCAGCAGCTTCCATCACAGCATCACCAACAAAAGCTGGTGGAACAAAAATCATAGAAACTGTAGCACCCGTAGCTTTTACAGCTTCTGCCACTGTATTAAATACTGGCTGACCAAGGTGTTCTTGACCACCCTTATTTGGTGTAACACCACCAACAATTTTAGTTCCATATGCTGCACATTGTTCAGCATGAAAACTACCCTCTTTTCCTGTAAATCCTTGAACGATTACTTTTGTATCTTTATTTATTAAAATTGACATCTAAACTATTCTCCTTTTGCTGCTGCTACAGCTTTTGCTGCACCATCACCTAAGTCATCACCAACAATTAAATTTGCAATATCAGCTTTTTTAAGAATCTCTGCAGCTTCAGGTGCATTTGTTCCATCAAGACGAACAATAACTGGTACATTAACATCTGTTATTTTTGTTGCTTCTATAATTCCATTAGCAATACGATCACAACGCACAATTCCACCAAAAATATTTACAAAAATTGCTTTAACTTTTGGGTTTTTAAGAATAATTTCAAATCCTTTTGCAACAGTTTCAGCATTAGCTGAACCACCAACATCAAGAAAGTTTGCAGGAGTTCCACCCATATGATTAATTGTATCCATAGTACCCATAGCAAGACCAGCACCATTTACCATACAACCAATTTCTCCATCAAGCGCTACATAAGAAAGACCATATTTAGCAGCTTCAACTTCATCAGGATCCTCTTCAGTTAAGTCTCTCATTGCAGCAATTTCTGGTTGACGACCAAGTGCAGAATTATCAAATCCCATTTTTCCATCAAGAGCAATAAAATCACCGCTTCCAGTACGAACAAGTGGATTAATCTCAATCATCTCAGCATCATTTTCCATATATAATTTAAATAATTTTTGTCCAAAAGATATAATCTTTTTTTGCTCTGCTTTATCAGTTATTCCAAGACCAAATGCTAATTGACGACCATGAAAACCTTGAAAACCAATAGCTGGATCAACAGGAATAGTGATGATTTTTTCTGGAGTATTCTCAGCAACATCTTCAATATTCATTCCACCTTCAGTAGAAGCCATAATTAAAGGTATCTCTAATTTTCTATCTAAAACAACAGAAAGGTAAAATTCATCTTTAATATCAGCACCATCTTCAATATAAAGCTTTTGAACAAGTTTTCCCTCAGCAGTAGTCTGGTGAGTAACTAAAGTCATACCAAGAATTTCATCAGCATGTTCTCTAACTTCCTCAATTGATTTAGCTAGCTTAACACCACCACCTAAACCACGACCACCTGCATGAATTTGAGCTTTAACAACCCAAACAGGTCCACCTAACTCTTTTGCAGCCTCTACAGCAGCATCAACACTTTCAACCATTATACCTTTTGGTACAGGCACTCCATATTTTGCAAAAATTTGTTTTGCTTGATATTCATGTACATTCATATATTCTCCTTGTTTTAAATTGGAAGTTATTTAACTTCTTGATTATTTGATTTCATATTGAGCGCGACCTATTTTATATAAGTCCTCGCCATAGGTATCATTAATTACAGTTACTGGAAAATCAACAACTTCTAATTTCCTAACTGCTTCTGGACCTAACTCCTCATAAGCGATAACTTCGGCACTTTTTATCTGCTTACCTAGAAGAGCACCAGCACCACCAGTTGCACCAAAATATATAGCTTTATGTTCTTGACAAGCATCTGTAACATCTTTATTTCTCTTACCTTTACCTATCATACCTTTTAGTCCCTCAGCTATTAAACGAGGGGAGTATGAATCCATGCGATAAGATGTAGTTGGTCCAGCTGAACCAATTGGATCTCCGGGCTTAGGTGGGGTTGGTCCAACAAAATATATTATAGCGCCCTTAATGTCAAAAGGAAGTTCTTTTCCAGCATCCAATAAGTCTACTAATCTTTTATGTGCAGCATCTCTTGCTGTGTATATTGTACCGTTCAAGTATACAATGTCACCACTGCGAAGTTTTGAAACAGTTTCATCACTAAGTGGAGTTGTTAAATGATATGTTTTACTCATCTTTTATCCTTATATAGTGATATGTGTATGGCGTGAGCTATGACACTGAACATTTACTGAAACTGGTAGAGATGCTATATGGCAAGAATTAGCTTCTATATGTACAGCTAAAACAGTCTCTGTTCCACCCATGCCCATAGTACCAATTCCAAGTTTATTTAGTTCTATTTTAATTATATCTTCAAGTTCAGCCATCTCGGGATCAGTGTTCACTGAGCCAATATCACGGAAAAGTGCATGTTTTGAGCTTATAACAGCTTTTTCAAATGTTCCACCAATTCCGACACCTACAGTAAGTGGAGGACATGGATTTGGACCAGCATCTGAGATACACTCTCTCACATAGTCAATCACGCCTTGCTTTCCAGCAGCTGGTGGGAAAACTTTTGCACGAGATACATTTTCGCTCCCACCACCTTTTGCAGCATATTCTATATCTATCTTATCTCCCTCAACAATATCAAGGTGGATAATAGCTGGGAGGTTGTAACCAATAGTGTCTTTATTATTTGCACGCGTAAAAGGGTGACAAGTTGAGGCTCTTAAGTAACCATCAATGTAACCTTTTTCAGTACCCTCGTTAATAGCATCTTTTAACAATCCACCAATAATCTTAACATCAGCACCAATTTTTACAAAGAACACTGCTAAGCCAGTGTCTTGACACAATGGACGAGATTCAGAACTTGCTATATCAGCATTTTCTAAAAGCTGCTTTAAAACCTCTTTACTTACAGGGCTTTTTTCATTTTCATAAGCTTCTTTCATTGCATTTAATGCATCTTCTGGAAGATTTGAAGCAGAATAAATTATAATATCTCTAACATTTTTAACTATCTCTTCGTATGCTATTTCGCGCATAAAAACCTCTTATATTAAATATCTATAATAAATTACATTTACAAATGATAGTTTAGCACTCTTTTAGTAATACAATTCATTATAGATGTTTATTTTGAAATAGATAAACAAATGTGTTGATTCTACCCAATCAAAAAATAGATTTTACACCAAAAGGTGTAGAATCTACTCAAAAAAATTATTTTTATTCAATATTTCAATTCCATCTCGAATAGAATCAACAGAAATTTTAAACTTAGCTTTTGTTTCTTCATCTAAATCTAATTCAACAATTTTTTCAACTCCCTTTGCACCTAAAACAACTGGAACTCCAACAGATATATCAGTATATCCATATTCACCATCAAGAATAACGGAAGATGGCATTACAATTCTACTATCATCCAATATTGCTTCTACCATAACAGAAATCGCGCGCCCAGGTGCATAATAAGCAGAAGTTCCAAGGTGCTTAACTATTTCAGCTCCCCCATTTTTTGTTCTATCTATAATGCCAATCATATCCTCTTTTGATATGATTTGATCTAGTGGAACACCACCTACAGCAGAAATCTCTGGAAGAGGAATCATATGTTGACCATGATCACCTATAAGCATAGCTCTTGTTTGACCAGAGCCATATCCTACTTTTTGATTAATTTGATATGCCATTCTAGCACCATCAAGTGCACCTGCCATACCAACTATTCTATGTCTTTCCCATCCAGTTAATTTGTGAACAACATAATTCATAATATCTAATGGATTTGAAACACAAAGGATGATAGCATCGGGAGAATATTTTACTATATTCCCAACAACATCTTTCATAATTTTTGCATTTATTAACAAAAGGTCAGCTCTTGTCATCTCGTTTCTACGAGGGACTCCAGCTGTAATAACAATAATGTCACACCCCTCTAAGTCACTAGCATCCTCTGCTGCTGTTACAATTGTGCCCTTTGGAGCATAGCTTGTAGATTGACCAATATCCATAGCTTTGCCTTTTGCAATATCAGCATTAATATCATACAAAACAACTTCATGACAAGATCCTGTCATTGATAAACTATACGCTGCTGTAGCACCTACAAAACCAGCTCCTACAATACCTACTTTTCTACTTACCATATATTTTCCTTAATTATTAGTATCTAATCCAAATGTAAAACCATTTTTAACTTTTTCTATAAGTTCTGGAACTATATCTTGATATTCGCCAACTATTCCAAAATCTGAATTTTGAAAAATTGTCTCTTTTGCATTATGATTAATTGAGACAATTGTTTCAGATTCTTTCATACCAGCAACATGTTGTACAGCACCACTTATTCCAATAGCTATATAAACTTTTGGCCTTACTGTTTTACCAGTTTGTCCAATTTGTCTTGCATACTCAGCAACACCCTCGTCTACCATAACTCTTGAACAAGCCCATTCAGCTTTTAAGCCTTGATCTTTAAGTGCCTCTGCTAAGTCCTTAACCATTTGCATACCATCACTTGTAGTTCCTCTACCACCTGAAACTATAATATCTGCTTCAAATAGTCCCTGCATACCACCCTCACCTATAACAGTTTCAATAATGTCTGATACAAATTCAGATTTATCTAATTTTGGTTTAAAGGTACTTATTTTACCCTCGCGTGAATCATCTTTTGTTGGAACTGCAAATGTTCCTGCACGAGCTGTTGAGATCTGAGGACAAACAAAACCAATAATTGTAGCAAGCTTAGACTCCCCATAAGTTGGTCTTCTTGATTCTAATATTGGGGCATATACAACTTTTTCTTTAGTTGCTTTATTTCTATGAACATGCTCCCCTATTAATAATTCAGTACAATCTGCTGTTACCCCACTATCCGTTTTTACACCAATCCTTGGTGCAAGTTCACGTCCAGCTGTAGTTGCAGCAAAAAGTGCTATTTCATAGTTATATTTTTTGATAACTTGTGCAAAAATTTCAGAAAATGGAAGTATTCTATACTCTTCAAGTCTTTCATCATCAACTACTATAACTTCATCAGCACCATAAGCTACTAAATCTTTTGCTAAATCACCTATATCTTTTCCAATCAAAAGTGTTGTAACCTTAGTATCGTTACCAAGTTCTTCAGCTAATGTATTAGCAGGAGTTAATAACTCTAATGATGGTCTTGAAATCTTCCCTTGAACCACTTCAGCCCAAGTAATAATCCCTTTAGCTCCATTTCTAAAATCTATTACTCTTAAACCTTCTTCTCTAACTTTAGCTTTTTTAGCTTTTTTCACACTCTCTTGTAAAGTATTTTTACCTGATTCAAAATCTTGTAAAAAGCTAGAAATAATTTCATTTTCATTACTGCCCGATGCCATTTTAGCGGGAGCTCTATCACTCTTGATGGTTGCTACCTTAGAAACAATTGTAGGTGAACCACTCTCACCTGGAGTACCAAGCCCAATAAATTCATCACTAAGACCAATATCATCAATATTAAATATAGTGATCTCACTCTTGTTAGCTTTTATAGCACCACTAAGTTTTGGACGCCTTGGATCAACACCAGTTGGTGTAAAACTCATAGCACAAGGAAGAGGTAAGCTTATCATCTGATACCCACCCTCTATAATTCTCTTTGCGTGAATCTTACCATCAACTAAATCCGCAGTCTCTATAAATGTACCTTGTGGTATTTTCATATTTTCTGCAACCTGCGATGGAACATGTGCTGTATCACCATCACTTGTTTGTCTTCCAGCAACTATTACAAAATCTTCATTTAGTCCTTTAGCGTATCCTAAGTGTTTAAGCATTGTAGCTATTGCTAAACCTGTAGCGTAAGTATCAGAACCTCCAAGTTTTCTATCGCTTAAAAGATAAGCTTCATCATAGCCCATTGATAATGCTGTTTTTAAAGATGCAATAAACGATGGTGGACCCATTGAACATACTATAAGTTTAGCATCTGGATTATCATTTTTGATTTGGAGACCAGCCTCTAAACCATAAGAACAATCTATATTAATAATAGATTTTGCTTTAGTTCTATCCATTAACCCATCATCGCCCATTCTCATCTCTGAGGGTAAAGGAACCTGTTTCATTAAACTAATTATTGTTAAAGCCATATTATATTTTCCCCAATCTACATCATATTATAATCTGGACCATCACCACCATATGGTGTAGTCCAAGTGATTCCACTGTTTGGTGATTTAATATCACACGTTTTACAGTGAACACAGTTTTCAGCATGCATTCTTAGTGATTTTTCACCACTTTTTTTATCAATATGCAACTCATAAACTTCAGCAGGACACATAGATGCTTCTGCTAAGCCGTATTCATTTATATTTGATGAATCAAATTGACTTTTGTTATTTACAACTAGATGTGGAACCTGAACTTCATCATGCATAGCTTTTGAATAATAAACAGTTGTTACTTTATCAAATGTTATTTTTTTATCATATGTTAACTTACCAGCAAACCTCTCTTGAAATGGTTGTTCTGAAAATTCTTTAATTGTTTTAGTTGTTACACTGTCATTTTCAGTTTTTGGAACCATCAAGCAAGCTCCGCCTGTAATGAGTTGAATACCCATCTTAAGCCCACCTACTACCATACCATTTTGCATAACTGCTCTCATATTTCGAGTTGGATATAGCTCTTTGTAGATAAAACTATTATTTACTAATTCTTCATATTTAGATAATACTTCTTTTGTGGTATCATTTTTCACTAACGCCTCAGCAGCAGCAGTAGCTGCGCAAATACCTGACTCAACAGCTAGATGAATACCTTTTAGTCTTGGTGTTGATAAAAAACCAGCACTATCACCAACTATCAGCATATTATCGGCATAATATTTTGGTATAGAGTTCCATCCACCCTCAGGCAGTGTTTTTGCACCGGCTTCTATAACTGAGCCACCCTCAAGAATTTTTGAGACATATGGATGAGTTTTCCAAACCTGCATAGCTGCATGAGGATCAAAAGATGGATCTTGATAATCAAGCCCAATAACAAGTCCAATTGCAACCCTGTCATCAGTTAAACCATAAATAAATCCACCACCAAACTCTTGTTTGTTCTTAAGAGGAAAACCAAAAGTATGCTTAACTGAACCAGCTTCTACTCTACCCTCTGGAAGTTTCCATATCTCTTTTATACCTAAAGAATATATTTGAGGATTTTTACCTGCATCAAGATATAGTTTTTCAATCACTGTTTTCACAGCAGAACCCCTTGTTCCCTCAGCAAATATAGTTATAGCTGCTTCAACAGTAGTACCTTCTTGAAAATTCTTCTGTTTAACACCGTGATGATCAACACCAGTATCTTTAGTTTTTACACCAATAACTTTATTATCACTATTGTAAACAACAGAATCAACAGAGAACCCAGTGTATATCTCTATACCTCTTTCCTCTGCTAATTTTGCTAAATATTTACAAACTTGACCTAGTGAGGCTATATAATTTCCATCATTAGACATGTAAGGCGGATGAAACGGCAATTTTGTGCTTCCTCCATCATCATTTAACTTAAGTGTTACATCAGAATCAACTTTTGAGTCAAATGGAATGCCATCAAACTCCCCGGTTGTTAGTAGTTGTTCAAATACCTGTGGTCTTATTACAGCACCAGAGAGTATATGTGAACCAATTGAATTTCCTTTTTCAATTAACATTATTCTTTTGTTTTCACCTTTTTGCTTTAGCTTATCAGCTAGAGCAATTGCAGTAGAAAGACCAGCAGGTCCTCCGCCAACAATAAGAACATCAGTTGAAATTTTATCCATATTAAGACTCCATATTTATTAGCTTAAATTTTAAATTTTACTTTAAGATATAACAATATCAGAATTAAAATTAAACTTAAATTTTTATAATTGCTCATAATTGAATAGATTTTGTGATGTTACTGAATGAAACAAAAATATAAGAGAAAAAAAGGAAAAATAGAGTTATTCTTTTACGAATATTTCTATTTTTTAATTGTAAAAATTATTTTTGTAAAGTGTTTCGATAAGTTCTTTTACGCTACCTACCGATGTAGCAAATTTTCTATCTTGGTCATTGTTTAGGTTAGCTTCAATAACTTTTTCAACCCCACTAGCTCCAATCATAACAGGAACACCACTTACGACATCAGTATAACCATATTCACCATCAAGCATTACAGCACACGGATATATTTGTTTCATATCGCTTAGTACTGCTTCAACCATAAGCGCAGTAGCTTTTGCAGGAGCATAATAAGCACTTCCGTCTTTTAATAAGCCAACTATTTCAGCTCCACCTTTTTTAGTTCTCTCAACTATATCATTTATCTCTTCCCAAGTTAACAAATCGGTAAGAGGGACACCAGCTACAGTTGAAAACCTTGGCAGTGGTACCATATCATCACCATGTCCACCCATAACAGAACATCTTATCTGCCCTGCTCCGTAACCTAACTTTTCATATACAAAATGAGCCATTCTAGCACTATCAAGGATTCCAGCCATACCAATAACTCTACTTCTATCCCAGCCTGTCTCTTTAAGTGCGACATATACCATCGCATCAAGAGGGTTAGAAACAGGAATGATTACCGCATTAGGTGAAGAGATTTTAATTACAGACATAACATCTTTCATAATTTGAGCATTTTTAATGAGCAAATCATCTCTACTCATCCCTGGTAACCTTGGACTACCTGCTGTAATTACTACAACATCACAATCCTTTACATCTTCCAATGTTTCTGCAACTGTTATAACAGTATGTTTTCTAGCAGCTTGTGCGGCTTGAGATAAGTCTAGTGCTTTTCCCCTCGCTTTATCTACATTGTTTGCTCTTAAGATAACCTCATGACAAGAACCACTCATTGCCAAAGAATATGCTACAGATGAACCTACATTACCAACGCCTACAATTCCTACTCTTTTACCCCTCATAAAACCCCTTTAACTTTAAAAAATATTTAGCAAATTAATGAAAACTAATATAGCATAATTTTCAATAATTTGCTATAGAGAGCTAAAAACTCTCTATAGAACTCAAATTATATTGCGTTAATAATAGCATTAAGTGTAGCAGATGGTCTCATAGCAGTTTCAGCTTTAGCATCATCTGGATGAAAATAACCACCAACATCTTGTGCTTTACCCTCAACAGCAAGTAATTCAGACATAATAACATCTTCTTTCTCAGTTAACTCTTTTGCTACAGGTGCAAATTTAGCAGCTAACTCAGCATCATTACCCTCTGCAAGAGCTTTTGCCCAATATTGAGCTATAAAAAAGTGAGAAGCTTTATTGTCTGGTTCACCACATTTTCTACTTGGCTCTTTGTTATTATCAAGATAAGCATCATTTGCAACATCTAGTCCGTGCGTAAGTGCCGCTAGTTTTGCATCAGAATGTTTGTTTCCAATAAATCTTAAAGATTCAGCAAGTGCTAAAACTTCACCAAGTGAATCCCAACGAAGATGACCCTCTTTTAAGAATTGCTCAACATGTTTTGGAGCAGATCCACCAGCACCAGTTTCAAAAAGACCACCACCATCTAATAATGGAACAATAGAAAGCATTTTTGCAGATGTTCCTAACTCTAGAATTGGGTACATATCAGTAAGGTGGTCACGTAAAACATTACCAGTTGCAGCGATAGTATCTTTACCTTCACGAACACGAGCATTAGAATAACGAGTAGCATCAGTTACTCTCATAGTTTGAATATCTAAACCTGAAGTATCATGGTTTGGAAGATATGCATTTACTTTTTTAATAACTTCTGCATCATGAGCACGTGTTGCATCTAGCCAAAAAATTACTGGAGAACCTGTAAGTCTACCACGCTCAACTGCTAAACGAACCCAGTCTTGAATTGGAATATCTTTAGTACGAGCTAGTCTCCAAATATCTCCAACTTCAACATTATGACTTGTTAAAACATTACCACTTGCATCTTTAACTTCAACTGTACCAGCTTCAGCAATTTCAAAAGTAGTTGGATGAGAACCATACTCTTCAGCTTTTTGAGCCATTAATCCAACATTTGCAACATTACCCATTGTTGAAACATCATATTGACCATTTTTTACACAATCTTCTAACATCTCTGCATGAAACATAGCATAAGTAGAATCAGGAATAACAGCTACACACTCTACTGCATCGCCTTTTCTATTCCATTGCTTACCACCCTCACGAATAACAACTGGCATAGAAGCATCAATAATAACATCATTAGATGCATTAAGATTTGTAGTACCTTTATCAGAATCAACCATTGCAATCTCTGGGTTGTCAGAATCAACTACTGCTTTAAATGCAGCTAAAATTTCAGCTTCTTGTGCATGACCAGCAATCTTTTTCTCAATATCAGAGATACCAAGATTAGAATTTACATTTAATTCTGCAAATGTAGCTCCGTATTTTTCAAATACAGGTGCGAAAAATACTTCTAAAGCATGGCCAAACATAATTGGATCAGAGATTTTCATCATAGTTGCTTTAAGGTGAAGTGACCATAAAACACCATTAGCTTTTGCATCATCGATTGTTTTTTGAATAAAAGCTCTTAAAGCTTTAATTGACATAAAAGTTGTATCAATTATCTCTCCATCAACAGTATCTATAGAAGCTAATTCTTTACCGTTTAACTCAATTGTAACTTTTTGACCTTTATCAATAGTAACTGATTGCTCATTTGCAAAAAAGTCCCCTTTTCCTTCCATATGTGCAACATATGATTTAGGGTTTTTTGGAAATGCTTTAAGCTTATGTGGATTCTTTTGAGCAAATTTCTTAACTGCTGCCGCTGCACGTCTATCCGAGTTACCCTCACGCAAAACTGGATTAACAGCTGAACCTAGACATGTATTATATTTTGCTTGAATCTCTTCTTCTTTAGCATTTGCAGGATTTTCAGGATACTCAGAAATATCATAACCTTGACTTTGAAGCTCTGCAATACAATCTTTAAGTTGACCAACAGAAGCTGAAATATTTGGAAGCTTAATAATGTTTCCTTCTGGTTGTAAAACTACTTCACCTAGTTTAGATAATTCATCTTCTGCAAGACCTTGGCTCGCTAGAACTCTACCAGCTAGTGAAATATCACTAAGAACTACTTCTACACCTGCAGCTTTAGTAAAAGCATTAACGATAGGTAATAACGAATAAGTTGCTAAAGCTGGAGCTTCATCAATCTTTGTCCAAATAATTTTTGACATTTTTTTTCCTTGAGTAAATTTATTTCATAATGTAAATATGAATGTGCAACAAAATCATAACACTTTAAAATAACAATAACTCAATCACTCATGCAAACATCTATCTATTTATTTAAGTGTTTCATTTAGTAGCATGCCTTATGTTGTCTAAATGTGTAGAATAGTTACATGCAAAATTATGTGTGCCACTCTTTGATTTCATAAAATATAGGTAATCGGTCTCTGCTGGAAATATGGCAGCACGAATAGCATCAATACTTACATTACATACTGGTATTGGTGGAACACCTTTGTTTTTATATGTATTATAGATAGAGTTGTCTTCGCGTATTCTTTTTGGGGTTATTTTTATGTGTGAATATTTTCCATAATTTAGTGTCCCATCCATCTGTAATTTCATACCTTTTTTTATTCTATTATATATAACAGATGAAACTAAAGGCATCTCTTCATTGTTTGCAGATTCTTTTTGAATTATGGATGCCATAGATATATAATTAAACCATTTTTTTTCATTATAAGAGCCAAATATTTTATTTGATAAATTTTTCATCTGTTTTGATGATTCTTTTAATAATATCTCAATTAACATACTTTCTGTTATTCCAATAGGGATACGGTATGTATTTGGGACAAAAGCACCCTCTTGTATTTTTGATTGCTTATCATACTCTTCTTGTAAAACTTCTCTATCTAACTTAAGATTTGCTGATAATTGATTTAAAAATATATAAGTTGTCTCCCCTGGAATTAAAGTTATGTTTCTTAATGCTGCTTTTGCATTACTTAGTTTATATAAAAAATCTGCTCTAGTTAAGGAATTTGTGCCTATATCTATCCATCCACTTTGTGGTAAACCTATTGCCCTTAACAACAAAGAGTCTAATTTAGATAAGTCAAATCCTTTTTGCGATAGATGTGATATAATATTGTTAATAGTACCGCTAGGTATAAATACAACTTTTTTAGAAACAATGGGCTGATTTAGATAAAACATGAACGATAAACTTATAATTAATAGTATCTCAAAGATATATTTTAGCATTGTCAGTTTTTTGTTATTCATTTTACTAGTGCTTTCTGGTACATATTTACTTTTAAGTGCTGGTATTCATATCAAAAATATAAAGACATCTTCTATAAGCATAGACAAATTATACATAAAATGGAATGAAAAGCTAGATATACATATACAAAAAATAGATTTTATACAAGATGACACAGATAAATCTTTTGATTTAAAACATAAAGATATCCCCAATCACATCTTGCTTGCTAATATATTTGGTTCATTTATTAAATCATTTATTATTGATGAAATCAACTATAAAGACACCAATGCAACATTGCGCTATGTAGATAATAAACTTGGCTATTTTGAAATAAAATCTGAAGATTTATTAGTCGCAATTGATATCAAACCAGAAAATAATTTTATAAATTTTAGTATTAAAAAATTTGAATTAAAAGATAAAAAAGTTAACTTAATATCAAATATTATTTTAGATACTAAAAAACATGAGCTTTATCTATCTGCAAAAACAGAGATTGGCTCTGATGTATCATTAAATATTAATATATCAACAACAGTAGACGAACTTAAATACGCTATATCCTCCAATAAAAACATAAAAAGTATAAAGTACTTTATATCACTTTTAAAACCAAATAAGACACTAAATTACTGGATAAATGAAGCAATTGAGATGAAATATCTAACACTAAAAAGTGCCTACGGTTGGGTAGATTTTAAAAACCCAAAATCAACACTAAAAAATTTATATGTCCATCTTAATGGTACTGAGTTTAAATATACTTATCATCCCAAACTT